>CADBXH010000028.1 GCA_902798605.1 uncultured Ruminococcus sp.
GATACTCAGGCTAAGTCGGCAACGTGACGTTGGTCGCGGCGGCGACACCGCAATTCGAGAAGAAAAGTCTGTAATATCGGCGAACTCGAATTCCCGACAGTTACCGACTGTTCTAATTAAATTAACCAATTCCCCCTCTCTTTAATATATTTTCCTATCTGCAGGCAGGCCATAAAAACTATGGTCTGCCTGAACAACAATAACTGAAAGAAGGATAATTATGAAAAAGCTCATCAGTATGTTACTCGCAATAGTTCTCGCGACGGGGGTATACACAGCGATCCCGTTCGCGGTCAACGCGGCAGAAATAAAGCCCGGATCAAACGACTCTCAGAGCGGCACAACGGGCGACTGCACTTGGATTCTTGACGATAACGGCACGCTTACGATAAGCGGCAACGGCGCGATGGCTGATTACCGCGACAGTGGCCCGTGGTGTAATTTATCCGTACCCGTCAAAAGCGTAGTATTTGAAAAAGGCGTGACGTACATCGGCAATGATTCGTTTGAAGACTGCAAAACGCTCGAAAGCGTAACGTTCTCAGACACGATAACAAAAATCGGCGATCGCGCGTTCCAGTCCTGCACAGCGCTTGAAAGCATAGAGATCCCCGGCAACATAAAGAGCTTCGGAAGATTTACGTTCGCAACCAACAAGGGGCTTAAAACCGTTGTTATAGATAACGGAGTACAGGACCTCGGTTACGGAGCGTTCGAGGGCGACAGAAATCTTGAAAAAATCACGATCCCCGCGAGCGTGACAAACATCGATATGTCTACTCTCGGCGAGGACGGAAATGTCACCATTTACGGTTACAAGGGCAGCGATGCCGAACGGTACGCCGATTTCTGGTATATCCCGTTCGTAGATATTTCGGAAAACTGATCATATACAGCAAAGGTTGCTGACCTGACGGCCGGCAGCCTTTTTTATTTATTCAATACAACGAAACGCGCATAAACACTTGACTTAAAGCCGATGTTGAGTTAAAATATTTCCGTATGTAATAAAGCAACGGGAGGGTATGACTTGGTTTTTTCAAGCCTTGTGTTTATATTTGCCTACTTGGTAATAACACTATTTATATACTACATAACCCCGCGAAAATTCAGAAATATATTTTTATTCATTGCTAACCTCGTATTCTACGGTTGGGGCGAACCAAAGCTCGTAGTTTTGATGGTGATAAACATCGCCTTCAACTACCTCGGCGGCTTTTTGGTGGACAAGTTCAGGCACGATCAAAAGAAAAAGAAGCTGTTTTTGATTCTGACCATCATACTTGACATCGGCATTTTGGCGGTGTTCAAGTACACGGGTATGTTTGTGGAGACTATCAACGCGCTTGCTCCGTTCAACATTCCCGATCCCGAGCTCAGTCTGCCGATCGGTATCAGCTTTTACACCTTCCAGACGATGAGCTATGTTATCGACGTATACCGCGACGACGCGCCTGTTTCCAAGAGCTTTATCGGTTTCGGAACCTATGTGGCGCTGTTCCCGCAGCTTATCGCCGGACCGATCGTCCGCTACCGCGACGTAGCCTATCAGCTCGATCACCGCAGAGAAACGCTCGACCGCTTTACAAAGGGTGTAAAGCTGTTCGCCGTGGGCTTGGGCAAAAAGGTACTTATCGCCAACCAAATGGGCGCGCTCACGACCGCGATGTTTGAACACACCGAAGAAAACGGCGTTGCGGGAACGTGGATAGGTATCCTTGCCTTTGCGTTCCAGATTTATTTTGACTTTTCCGGTTATTCAGATATGGCGTGCGGACTCGGCAATATGTTCGGTTTTGAGTTCCTCAAGAACTTTAACTATCCATATATATCAAAATCCATAACCGATTTTTGGCGCAGGTGGCACATCTCATTGTCGACTTGGTTCAAGGAATATGTTTACATCCCGCTCGGCGGTAACCGCAAGGGCGTCGCGCGGCAGATCCTAAACCTGCTTATCGTGTGGGGCTTAACAGGTCTTTGGCACGGAGCGTCGTACAACTTCATCTTCTGGGGCTTGTACTACGGAATCCTGCTGATTATCGAAAAGTTCGTGCTCAAGCGTTTTCTCGATAAGCTTCCCTTGGTCATTCAGCACCTCTACACCATTATCATCGTGCTGATCGGTTGGGGACTGTTCTACTTTACCGATGTTAACCAGCTCTTCGCGTTTATGGGAGATCTGTTCAACTTCAATAACGGCGCGTTCAGCGAGAGCTCGCTCAATCTGACGCTCAGCTATCTGCCGCTGCTTGTCGTTGCGGGTATCGCCAGCACTCCGCTCGCTGCGAAGCTTTACGGCAAGGTCGCGGACAAAAAATATATCTGGATCGCAGAAACTCTGTTTGTCGGAATAGTTCTCATCATCAGCACCGCAAGCCTTGTAAACCAGAGCTACAATCCTTTCTTGTATTTTAGGTTCTAATCGCTAATTATCTGCAACGGCGGTTCATTGTTTCCGCGTGTAACAACAAAATTTCTATGGTGATCAAATGGAAAATAAAAAGAATCCGATGGAGTCATCGGAAAAACTTTATAAAGAGTCTGAGCCAAAGCCGAATACAAAATGCGGCAAGCTTCGTTTTGCTCCCGCTGTCGTATTTGTTTTCATAATATTTGCGCTTGCGATTTGGTTTGTTGTAAACCCGAAATTGGATTACAGTTCTGCAGAAAAACGCTATCTTCAGGATTTTCCCGAGGCAAAAGTAGACACCGTGCTCAGCGGTGAATTCGGCGCTGATTTTGAAACGTACTTCGCGGATCATTTTCCTGCAAGACAAACTTGGGTCGGCTTGAACGCCTACTATAATCTCGCTACAGGCATTAACGGTCAAAACGGGGTCTATAACTGTGCCGACGGCTATCTTATCAATAAACCGGTGGCAAAAGAGAATAACATCAAAAGGAATGTCGGCGCGTTAACAGGCCTAAAAAGTAAAATCGGGAATACCCCGATGACCGTTATGTTCGCTCCGTCAACCGGATATGTCGCAAATGATAAGCTCCCGATGATCCACGACAGCTACAATGACGATCAATATTTTGACGAGTCGGCAAAGACACTCTCAAACAACGGCGTTGATTTTGTTGATCTGCGGGACACCTTTAAGCAGAAGTACGCGGATGGTGAGCAGCTCTACTATCGCACCGACCACCACTGGACAACCCTGGGCGCGTACGAGGCGTATGTAAAGCTCTGCGAGCAGCTTAAAATCCAACCGGCGTCAAAGGATACATTTAAAATCGAAAGCTACGATGGCTTTTACGGTACGACTTATTCCACGAGCGGCTTTTGGCTGACAGACCCCGACTCGATTCAGGTTTATAATAACCCGAAAAACACCGAGAAAAATATCACCTTAAAAATCGTTGAGGGTCAAAAAGAGGAAGTATACCACTCGATGTATTTTTATAATCACCTCAACGAGGATGACAAGTATCCGGTTTTCATAGACGGCAACCACGCCTATACCGAGATATGCAATTCAAACGCAAAGGGTGGAACGGTACTGCTGATCAAGGACAGCTTCAGCCATTGCCTTGCGCCGTTCTTAGCCGAGAATTACAGCCGCATTATCCTTATAGACCCGCGTTACTATAAGCTCAGCGTGTCAAAGCTTGTAGCAGAAACAAAGCCCGAACACGTTATCGCGCTTTACGGTATTGATAATATCGCTACAGACACCGATATTGTTTGGCTGCAGTAAAAATATAACACCGTACAGATTTTTATGCAAAGTCTGCGCGGTGTTTTTGTATTTAAATACAATACCCTCTTGACAGACTAATAGTCATTAGTTATAATAAAACTAATGACTATTAGTTTTTTGCTTAGGAGGTATTTATGACAACAAGAGATAAAATACTTAATGAAGCTCTGACATTATTTGCTGATAGGGGATATGACGGAACGAGCGTGGAAGAAATCGCCGAGAAGGTCGGGATAAAAGCGCCGTCGCTTTACAATCATTTCAAGGGCAAAGAGGATATTTTGAACGCGCTGATAGATATGACCGAAGCGCGTTATGAGGAATTCTTCGGCTCGGACAGGCATTTCGGCAAGCTGCCCGAAAGCAAGGAAGAATTTATACAAACGGCGATGCAAAAGATTTCTTTTACCATGAACGATCCGATGATCCGCAAAATGCGTAAATTTCTTGTGCGCGAGCAATTCAGGAGCGAACGCTTTGCGGAGATCACCACGAAGCATCAGCTCTATGGTATCCAAGGAATGTACACCAAGATCATCGAAGGTATGATGAGCGAGGGTCTGTTCAAGGAGGATGACCCCGAGCTGCTCGCGACCGAGGTGACTGCGCCTGTCGCTCTTTGGATCGCAAAAGCCGACAGGCAGCCGCAATGCGCACAGGAAAGTATGGAAAATATCGAAAGGCATATCCGTCATTTTTGCGACGCGTATATGAGTGAATAAAATTGGAGGTAAGCTATGCGATTAGACGGCTTTGGATTACTGGTAAATGATATGGGCAGAATGATACGTTTTTACAGGGACGTGCTCGGCTTTGAAATCAAAGAGGCTGAGGACACGAAAAATGTGTATCTTGTCAAGGATGGGACACTTTTTTTGCTCTACGGCAGAAAAGACTTTGAAAAAATGACAAGCCGAAAATACAGCTACACGAGCGGTCTTAACGGCCATTTTGAGCTGGCGCTGTATGTCGATACCTTTGATGAGGTCGACGCATCCTTCAAAACGGCTGTTAAAAACGGCGCTGAACCGGTAATGGAACCGACTACCGAGCCTTGGGGACAGCGCACCTGTTATATCGCCGATCCCGAAGGCAATTTGATAGAAATCGGCTCATGGGATAAGCCGTATGAAATAAAAGATCAAGACAATCTTTGATATGGCTTTGAGAGGAGAAGATTATGAAAATCTTAGTATTAAACGGAAGTCCCAAAAGGGATAAAAGCGATACCATGCACATCACCCGTGCCTTTCTCGACGGGATGAATGAGGTCGCGGAAAACGATGTGCATACAATCAATGTAATTGATAAGCATATCGAATACTGTACAGGCTGTTTTGCCTGTATGCGTAACGGCGGAGATTGTGTCCACCACGATGATATGCGTGAAATTCTCGAGGAGATACTCGACAGCGATCTGCTGATTTGGAGCTATCCGCTCTACTGCTACGGAATGCCCGCGCCGCTCAAGGCTCTGCTCGACCGAACCTTGCCGCTGTCATCTATGGCGATGCAAAAGGTCGGCGACCGCTATGAGCATGTCGGTCAAGCGGATTTTTCTCATTTGAAATATGTGATGATCTGCGGCTGTGGCTTCCCGAACAGCAAGCACAATTTTGAGCCTGCCGTAATGCAGTTTATCCGGTGTTTCCCGAATGAGCACACAATGATCACCGTCCCCGAAAGCCCGATGTTCAACGCGCCCGAAGCGGCGGTCGTCACCGAGCCGCGCCTTGCGCTGATAAGAAAAGCCGGCAAGGAGTACGCAGAAAACGGTTCGATTGGCGAGGAATTGTTAAAAGAGATCGCTTCGCCGATGATCCCCGAGGAGCAGTATGCTCAAATCGTCAATGGAACAGTCAACTGAAGCAAAGCTGACGGTTTACTTTGACGAGCCGTTTTGGGTGGGCGTGTTTGAGGAGCTGGACGGCAAAAAGCTCTCGGTATGCAGGGTGGTATTCGGTGCGGAACCGACCGACGCTCAGATCTACGCCTTTATACTTAGATATTTCAATCACCTGCGATTCAGCCCGCCTGTCAAAACAGAGAACAAGCAAAGGGCAGATAACCCGAAACGCCGTCAGCGAAACGCGCATAAACAGCTTGAAAGATCAGGCGTTGGCACCAAGTCACAACAAGCGCTGCAAAAGCAGTATGAAGAAAACAAGCTCGAGCGAAAGCAAAAATCCCGCGAGCAGAAAGAAGCCGAAAAACAGCGACAATTTGAGATGAAACAGCAAAAACGAAAGGAAAAACACAGAGGACATTAGAGATGATACAATTAAGACCATACGAACCCTGCGACGCCGATACCATAATTTCATGGATCGGCGACGAGGTCGCTTTCCGAAAATGGTGTGCAGATAGATATGAAACCTATCCGATCACAGCAGACGATATGAACCGGCAATATGACGCAGCGGATCATGACCGCTTCTTTCCGATGACGGCTTATGATGAAAACGGTATTGTCGGACATTTGATCCTGCGTTATACGGATGAAGAAAAGCAGATACTTAGATTCGGATTCATTATCATAGACAGCAAAAGGCGCGGTCGGGGCGTCGGAAAACAAATGCTGGGATCGGCGATCCGATATGCGTTTGAGTGCTTAGGAGCAGAGAAAATCACGCTGGGCGTATTTGAGAACAATCCGTCCGCATACCGCTGCTACCGCTCTGTCGGGTTCCGTGAAAGCGAAACGGATAAGGCTGAATATTGCCATTTTTATGATGAGGAATGGAAATGCCTTGAAATGGAATTATGGCGAACTTCATAACAATCATCAGGATATTGTGCAGCCTCGCGCTGCTGTTCTGCACGCCTCTGTCGCTGCCGTTTTATGCGTTATACACAGCCGCCGGATTATCCGATATCTTTGACGGACTTATCGCGCGGAAAACTGACCGTTATGGAAAGCGGCGAGCATTGGTTCCATACGGACGAGCAAATGCGCTTTTTGGACGATTGGATAAAAACCGCTTGTATTCGGGAATGACACGCATCGTATCATCAATGTGACGGAGCGGTTCTTTTCTTTTTTTCGCCTGTCTGTTACTTTAGAAGCACGAAAGGACAGATGCAAAATGAAAGCGAAAAGAGTTTTATTTATCGGAGCAGGCTTGCTTGCCGCGTTTGTGTTGTGGACGTTTTTGATTATCAATGTCGATGTCCAGAACATCGGGCAGCAGGGAACTGCGATCGGCTTTGCTGAGTTCAACACTTGGTTTCAGGGGCTGACAGGAGTGCATATGCGGCTGTACACAGTCACGGACTGGCTGGGACTTGTTCCGATAGCGGTTTGTATGGGGTTCGGAATACTCGGACTGGTTCAGTTAATTAAACGCCGAAGCTTATTCAAGGTCGACCGTGACATTTTGTTATTGGGAATTTATTATATTCTGGTGATTTTCGGCTATCTGATTTTTGAAATGATACCGATCAACTACCGCCCGATCCCGATAGACGGATATATGGAGGCTTCCTATCCGTCCTCAACAACGCTTTTGGTGTTATCGGTAATGCCGACATTGTTATTTCAGATCAACAGAAGATGTAAAAGTAAAATCATAAAATGGATAACGCTTGTATCGGCAGTTTTGTTTTCGCTTTTTATGGTGATCGGCAGGCTGATCGCGGGCGTTTACTGGGCTACGGATATAATCGGTTCGGTGCTGCTGAGCTTTGGACTGTTTGCGCTTTATTGTGCCGCAGTCCTATATACAGACAAGAGGAACAAAAATGGAATTTAACGAAAAATTGCAGGAGCTTAGAAAAACAAAAGGGCTCACTCAGGAGGAGCTTGCCAAGGAGCTGTATGTTTCGAGAACGGCGATATCAAAATGGGAATCGGGACGGGGTTATCCCAATATTGATTCCTTAAAAGAAATATCGCGTTATTTCGGAGTGACGATCGACGAGCTGATCTGCCCCGACGAGATAATCACCGCGGCGGAAAACGAAAAGCGCGAAGCAATAAACAAATACACCGCGCTTATCTGCGGTTTGCTCGATATTTTGACAGCGCTGCTGCTGTTTTTGCCATTATTCGGCAATGGTGAAAGCTCGACCGCAGTGCCGATGTTCGGCTTGACCGAAACGGCTTTGTGGATCGTCACAGTGTATGCGGCGGTTATTGGGCTAACGGTATTGAACGGGATCTGCGCGGTTATCATCAGCCGCTTTGATAAACCGATATGGAACAAACACCGTATCGTCACAGGCGCGGTGTTATCCGTTATCGCCGTGTTATTGTTTATCATCACAAGGCAGCCGTACGCGGGGATAATGTGTTTTACGTTATTGATGATCAAAGGATTTTTGATGATCAGGGGTGGCGCAAATGGAAAATAAACAGGTTTTATTCAAAAATTACACGGAACTCGATTACAACGCGGTCTGCGATTTTTTGATTGAGCTGAACCGCGGCGACAACCGTCATATCAACTGGAACTGGGCGCGGCTCGAGTGGATGTGGGAGCACCCGGAATTTGACAAGAGCGCAAAAAGCTTGATTGGGCTTTGGCTCGATAACGAAAGAATCGTCGGTGCGGCGATCTACGATATGTATTTCGGTGAAGCCTTTTGCGGTGCTTTTCCGGAATACAGCGATCTTTATCCTGAGATCCTTGACTACGCATACAGAGAACTAAAGGACGAGAACGGTCTCGGTGTTTCGATTTGCGACGATAACACGGCTCAGATCAAGGCGGCTCAGGCGCAGGGCTTTGCAAAGGCGGAACAGACGGAAACCATTATGAGCATAGAGCTCGGCGGTGCATTACCGGTAAAACTACCGGACGGATACCGCTTTGCCGAGCTTGACCCGGAAAAAGAAGCGTATGCGTTCCAATGGCTGCTGTGGCAGAGCTTTGACCACGGAACGGACAAGTCGGAATTTGAACAAGCGGAAGATATCATACCGCAGATCCGCATGCACTTTGATCCTTATCTTAGTGTCGCGGCGGTCGATTAACGCGGAGAATATGTCGCCTACTGCTGTGTGTGGTATCATCCCAAGACGGACTATGCCTATATCGAGCCTGTCTGCACAGTCCCCGGTCATCGCGACAAAGGCTTGGCAAAAGCCGTTGTTTATGAAGCGCTGAACCGTGCAAAAACGCTTGGAGCAAAGAAAGCCTATGTCATTTCCGATACAGCGTTTTACGATAGGTTAGGTTTTAAAAAAGACAGGCATTTTACGTTTTATTGGAAGGTGTAAGTATGGAAAAAATTTCGGTAAACGGTATCGAATACAAAATTATAAAGCTGCTCGGCAAGGGCAAGGGCGGCTATTCCTATCTTGCCGAACGCGAGGGCAAGCAAGTAGTATTAAAACAGATACACCACGAGCCGTGCGATTACTATACCTTCGGCAATAAAATCGAAGCGGAGAGAAACGATTATCAGCGCTTGCTGAACGCGAAAATCCGAATCCCGAAGATGCTCGATATCGATATGGAAAATGAGCGTATAGTCAAGGAGTACATCAACGGCGAAACTATTTTTGAAATGGTCAAAAATGATGTTTCGGTTGAAGCTTATCTTCCGCAGGTGCGAGAGATGGCGCAGCTTGCGAAAAACACCGGGCTGAATATCGACTACTTCCCGACAAACTTTGTCGTACAAAACGATTTGCTCTATTACATCGACTACGAGTGCAACGAGTATATGGACGAGTGGAGCTTTGAGAATTGGGGCATAAAGTACTGGTCAAAAACGCCTGAGTTTGAAGAGTATTTAAAACAGCATTGAGCAAAAAAGCGGACAGCCTGAGCTGTCCGCCTTGTTGTATAAAATATTTATATTGTTTCTATCATCAAAAAGCTCTGCGGCTGCATATGTATTTTGCCGTCCTTTATTTCTGCCGAGCCGAGCTTGTAGATAACGTCGCCGTCATACCTTGTTTTGATCTCAAAGTCGCGGTCAAGCGGATTGAAGTACATAACAAGTGATCCTCTGCGGTAGGCAAACGGGACTTTTCCGGGCTCGAGCATAAACTCAAGCTCGCCGTTGCCTCTTAGGTCGGGGTACTTGTGTCTGAGCGTTATCAGGTCGGTAACTACCCTGTAAATGCTGTCGGGGTCATCCTTTTGATTCTCTACCGTCGGCGCGTCCGCGCTTTTGTCAACGGGGAGATACGGCTCGTCGCTCTCGGAAAAACCGAGGTTTTTGCCGCTGTTCCACTGCATCGGAGTGCGCGAGCCCGTGCGAGAGAATCCGCCCTCTTTGCTGACTAAATCAGCCTGATAGCGCATACCGAGCTCGTCGCCGTAATAGAGGAACGGCACGCCCGGCATCGTAAAGATGAACGCGTTGACAAGCTTTATCGCCTGCTTGTCAAGATACGCGGTAACGCGCGGCATATCGTGGTTGTTTGTCATAAACGAGATATAGCCGTTTTCCTTTGTCATATTGTAGTTAGGCAGGTATTCGTCGGCAAACGCCTTGATATTGCCCTTGCCGTTTTTGTTGAACACCGCCTGATCGCCCCATTCGCCGTAGCGGAACAGCCTGCTGTAGCCGTTTCCGTAGTGGTCAAGGTAGAAATCCATATGGAATCCGCCGTTGTTGATAGCGCGCTGAGGATTGCACCATTCCGCGACCATAGCAGCCTCGGGGTATTCCCTGTCAAGCATATCCCTAACGCCGCGCCAGATTTTGGCTGTGGCGACTTTTTGCTCGTCGTTTTTAACAAGCGAATCCGCCATATCGACGCGGAAGCCGTCAGCGCCCTTGTCAAGCCAAAAGCGCATAATGTCCTTTATCGCTTCTACCGTCTTTTGGCAGTCGGGGTGATCGCACGGAAGCTGCCATTCGGGGTGGGTGATGTCATAAAAGCCGTAGTTCAGCGCGGGCTGCGAGCTGAAATAATTCACCATATAGTTGCCGTTTCGCTCACATATCCCGCACATCATTCTGTATTCGGGCGGAGCGTCCCATACGGTCTTTGTAAATATGTAGCGGTTAGAAAGCTCGTTTTCCGCTGCCTTTTTTGCTTCCGTAAACCACGGGTGAGTGTCGGATGTGTGGCCGGGAACAAGGTCGAGCAAAATCTTTATTCCCCTCGCGTGAGCCTCGTCAAAAAGCTCAACCAAGTCCTCGTTCGTTCCGTAGCGCGGGGCAACGCGCTTGTAGTCGCGAACATCATAACCCGCGTCCATAAACGGAGAATCATAAACGGGATTGAGCCAGATTGCGTTACAGCCGAGGTTCTTGACGTAATCGAGCTTTTGGATTATTCCCTGCAAATCGCCGATACCGTCGCCGTTTGAATCGTAAAAGCTCTGCGGATAGATCTCATAAAATACTGCGTCGTTAAGCCAGTTAGGCATAAAACCACCCTTTCATTTCAAGTTAAAATTTTGCTTTGCAAAAGTTAAGATATGCTTCGCAAAGTTAAAATTTCGCTGAGCGAAAGTGAACGGTTAAACTCTTCACGGCGACAGCCTCTTAACTTGAACGAAGTGCGATCTTAACGGCGAAGCTCCTTAACTTAAATATAACACTATTGACTGGATTTGGCAATATAATTCCCAATAAAAATCACTTGCGAAAAAGTATTTTTCGGCATACTATGGAATTAGCAGTTTATTTTTGGAGGACGACGCTTTGACTGTTAACAAGCTGAGTGAAAACCGCGTGCTTATCGTGCTGTGCGAGCAGGATATCGCCGATAACGCGCTCGGTAAAGAGGGAATAGATTTTGACAACGGCGCGGCGCGGTCGCGCGTGATTTGGCTGACGCGCAGGGCGTGCAAAAGCTCGGGGATAGACACGGGCGGCAAGCGCGTTAATATCGAGGCTCTGCCGCTCGAAAAAAGCTGTTACCTGCTCGTGACCGTGGGAGCGGTCAAGCGGTACAGGCTGAAAAACTCAAACAGCGGATGCTGCTTTTGCCTCGGCGGCAGCACGGCGTTTTTGAACGCCGTCGAACAGCTTTACAGGCGGAACATCTGCTGCCGCAACAATTCCGCCTATAAGCTTAACAACAATTATTATTTGGTTTTTGATTACCCTACGCTTCCCCAAAGCCTGAGCAATATCCTGCTCGAATACGGCAGAAAACTGAGCGGAAAATTCGCCGCCGCACGTATCAAAGAAACCGCCAAGCCGATCTGTGAGCGCAACGCCGTGGAGGGAATTGGGAAATGGTTAGTATAGCAAGCATTTCCTTAACGCAGTTTAAAGGCTCCCCCGCGTGCGGGGGAGCTGGCACGGCTCCAAAGAGCCGTGACTGAGGGGGCATAGCTTTCCTCTTGCGGGATTTTTCCTTTGCGAACGGGGCATTATCGGCTAGCCCGCCCCCTCCGTCACCGCCAACAAGTTGTCGGCGACACCTCCCCCGTAACAAGTGACGGGGGAGGCTTTAAACATTAAACTCTAAACTCTAAATTTACAAAAACGCCCTCATCTCTTTGATGTGCTCCTCCTCGGTGTCGAGCATCTTTTTGGCAAGCAGGGTCACATTTCGGTCGTTGCGGTCGTAATCGCGCAGATGTTGAACCATTTTGTTGACTCCCATGGTATTGCCCTTGATCATCATCTCGGCGGCGTGGGAGGGAGAAGGGTCGCGGCGCAGGTCTCTCTGCGACGCGATTTTTGTCATTGTTTTTGCTACGGGGCTGATATGCTGCGCTTCCGCACCGCGGCTGCGAAGCATGGTGTTTGCCACATGGTAGATTTTTCCGTAGCGCACAAGCTGCTCGCACAATACGCTGTCGACAGCCGCGCTGTTTTTTACGCCCTTGCGCACGTTTTTGATTCCGTGACACCCCATCTCGGCGTTTTGAAGAATGTAATTCAGCATTTCTACATCATTGATCATAAAATCACCTCTGGTTTTATGATTGGAAAAATTATTAAAAATATTCAGTTGAAATCAAATGATTAATTGTGATATAATAAAATGGCAGCCGCAAGGGCTGCCACTACATTATTCGTTTTCAGTTGTCGATTATCAATTAAACGATTATCTCTCCGTCAACTGTGCCTGCAAGGCCTGCGGCGTTGCTTTCGTCGGTGTCAACGTGCATCGCGGGAGCGTATTTGGGAGATACTCTTACAACCACATCACCAAAGATAGTCTCTCTGCCTGTGCCTATACCGACCTTGGCTGATACTACCTGCTGATCCTTGAGTCCGAACTCCTCGGCAGTTTTGGGATCGAGGTGGATATGTCTTTTTGCGGCGATAACGCCCTGAGCTATCTCGACCTCACCCTTGGGGCCTACGAGCTTGCAGCCGGGTGTACCCTGAACAGCGCCCGACTCTCTTACGGGAGCTGTGATACCGAGCTTGCGCGCGTCTGTGAGCGAAACCTCGACCTGATCATCGGGCCTTTCGGGACCGAGGATAGACATCGTCATCTCGCCTCTGGGGCCTACGACTGTGACCTTCTCAAAGCAGGCGAACTGACCGGGCTGAGAAAGATCCTTTTTGTTTGTGAGCTGATAACCCTCGCCGTAGAGCGCGTCGAGCGTAGCTCTTGTAACGTGAACGTGATGCGCGGAAGTTTCTACCATAATTTTCATAATTTATTACCACCATTCATTTTTATTATCGCTTAGCGATTCATTATTTCTATTTTACTACTAATCAGGACAGATTTCAACCTTTTTAAAACATTTAAAGCATCCCCCGTCACTTGTTACAGGGGATGTGGCACGGCGTTTGCGCCGTGACGGAGGGGGCAAACGCTGTTTGTTGCGCCGACCTTTCCAAAACAACAAAAAGTAAAGTGAGGAAACAAAATGTACAATACTTGGGAAGAATTAAAGTCAGCCTGCCAAAATTGCAGAAAATGCGAGCTGTGCGAGACAAGAACGAACGTAGTCGTCGGGGTGGGCAACCCCGAGGCGGAGGTTATGTTTATCGGCGAAGGCCCCGGAGAAAACGAGGATTTGCAGGGCGAGCCGTTCGTGGGCAGAGCGGGTAAGCTGCTCGACAAAATGCTCACCGCCGTTGACCTTGACCGCAACAAGAATATTTACATAGCAAATATCGTTAAGTGCCGCCCGCCCAAAAACCGCGACCCCAAGCCCGAGGAGCAGGAGCTTTGCATTGAATGGCTGCGCGACCAAGTCCGCCTTATCAGACCAAAGATAATCGTATGCTTGGGCAGGATCGCCGCCGGCAGGATCATAAAGTCCGATATAAAAATCACCAAGGAGCACGGTATCTGGTTCGAGAAAAACGGCATACTTATGATGGCTATGCTCCATCCCGCAGCCATCCTCCGCGACCCGCGCCGCAAGCCCGACGCGTTTGACGATTTTTTGAAGCTCAGAGAAAAAATCAACGAGGTCTGTGAGCACACTTATTAGAGTTGAGAGTTAATTGATTTTACCGCTGTTTTTATGTGGGGTTACCTCTGTGATGACAGCGGTATTTGATGATAATAGACAGTTTGAAATATCAAGGAATAGAAAAAGTTAATTGAGTGGCACCGCGGGCGGTAGAACCTGCTGTGTTTTTTGTGTTATAGAGAATACAGAGTTGTTTTTTATCCCCCCTAATAAAACGGATAAAAACACTGTGATAAAATTGTTACAACAAAAGAGAGAGATACAATAGACAATAATTAATATCGGTCTACGCAGAATGGGTTTGTTAAGGAGGTGAAAATCTTACTGGGACGTTATTATAACTGGAAATGAGCCGTTTTCTTCAAAAGGGAATCGATGTAACGGAACATCTTGACAGTGGTATAAGCAGCGAGGCGATTATGTATCAACTGCTACTATGACTACCTCAATAAAACACTATTCAAATGGTAAATGAACGATACAGATTGCTTTACAACACAGTGCAGATTAAGTTTGCGATAGTATATGACATAATTAGATAGAGTATCAGGACGCACGGAACCCCAATCTAAAATACTACGTGGCATCGAGAAAGATAATGTGATTTTGAAAGCAGGTGAATGTTATGAATGATTGAAATTTAATAGTTAATTGAATAATGCTTTTGAAAATGAGGATTTGTTTTCAAAGTAGATAGATCTCAAATAAATGGATGAAATTTTTATAAATATAAAATAGAGGAGGAAACTATGAAAAAAATAATATCTTTGATACTGGTTTTGGCGTTTTGCGTATTATTCTGCGCATGTGGCACTAAAAGCTCTTCAACAAAAGAATCCCAAACTAATAGTAGTCAAAATAGTAACAGCATAACAAGGGATAGTTTATCTGAAAGAGCAAGAAAAGAAGCTGCGCAAACGTTAGGTTGTGACGAGAGTTTATTGCTTGACTCGGAAAATAATAAAACAGGTGATTATATTTTTGAATTAAAAGATGAAGGAAAAATGTATGATGAAATAAAAGTATGTAGTCTGAAATATGATTCTTCAAAAAATGATTTTTCATCGGAAGTTACTACAAAAAGAAAACTACATCCGACTGGTATATGGGGCAATTCGCTAGAAATTATTAGTTCACAAAATGGTATTGTAAACATTGCTAACTATAGTCTAGGTTCTAATTCATATACCATGAAATATAATAGTTATCAAATATGTGCAGTTGAAAAGAATGATTATGATGAAACGGTAGTTGGGGAAAGTCTTGGGGATGAAGATAGCACAAATTCTTATTTTCCGTACGATTATTATGTTTTAGAAGCAATAGGTTCAAATGGGAGTTTATATGCATTTGATCAACATACGTTATATTATACAAAATTTAAACCTGCTCAATCTTTGTACTCTTCTGGGGGCCTAAATAAAGAGGCATTGGAGTCAAATACAACGGAAGGTTTAAAAGAGTATCTTAACGGAAGAGGCAAATTATACGGGATGTATGATGAAGAATATAAAGGAGATGTTTCCGAAACAATAGTGGTACCGAAAGATGTTGTTGGAAAAACTGTTCCGGAAGCGATAAAGTACCTTCAAAGTATTGGTTTTGGTGAAATGGAAAAGTATTATGAAAAACCTGAAGTAGTTGATGATATATTTTGTGAAAACAATTCCGATTTTAGCGGTAGTCCCATAAGCGTAATAGGCTATCGGTTTGATAAGGGTTCAAATTTAATACTATTTAATCACGATGAACATTCTTCTGATAATGATTCTGAGGATGAAGATGAAAATTCAGACGAAGAAGAGGATGAATATGTAGATGTTTTTGATTGATAATTGTTTTTAAAACGAAAACTGAGGTTGTTCAATGTAAATTGAGGGGCGAGCATTGCACGTCCCTATATTTTTTCTACAGTTTTCAACTCTATTTTCCTCTTGTATTCTCACCGCTTTTGTGCTATAATACTTTAGAATGGGTAAAAATATCAATGCACACTAACTTGAAAGGACAGTTTTTGATGATAAAACCAAATGTTTACCGTACCGTAAGCTGCGGTGAGTTGAGAGAAGAAAACATCGGACAGCAGGTCAAGGTTGCCGGCTGGGTAGAGAACATCCGCGATCACGGCGGCGTTATGTTCCTCGATATCCGTGATGAATACGGAGTTTTGCAGGTTGTTGTTCACAATGACGAGCTGCTCAAAAATATCAACAAGGAGTGTACCGTCACCCTCAGCGGCGAGGTCGTTAAGCGTGATGAGGACACTATAAATAAAAAGATCGCAACGGGCTTGGTTGAGGTCCACACCGACGATATCAAGGTGCTCGGCAAGTGCAAAAACGCGCTTCCGTTTGAGGTGGCTACTTCGACAAATACATCAGAGGACGTAAGGCTCAAGTACCGTTACCTCGACCTCAGAAATCCCAAGGTGCACAACAATATCCTGCTCCGCTCAAAAGTCATTTCCTTCCTGCGTGACAAAATGCAGGAGCTCGGCTTTACCGAGATCAACACACCGATACTTTCCGCTTCGTCACCCGAGGGCGCGCGCGACTATCTGATCCCCAGCCGCAGGCACAAGGGCAAGTTCTACGCTCTGCCGCAGGCTCCGCAGATCTTCAAGCAGCTCCTTATGGTGTCGGGCTTCGATAAATACTTCCAGATCGCTCCCTGCTTCCGCGACCGGCGAGTTCTATCAGCTCGACTACGAGATGGCGTTTGCCACTCAGGAGGATGTATTTGATATCGCCGAGCAGGTGCTCTACGAGGTATTCACAAAGTTCAGTAACAAAGAGGTTTCTAAGCCTCCGTTTGCGCGTATTCCCTTTGAAGAGGCTATGGTCAAGTACGGCACCGACAAGCCCGACCTCAGAAATCCGCTTATCATCAAAGAGATCAGCGATATGTTTGTAGAGACCGACTTTGCTCCCTTCCGCAAAAAGTGCGTTCGTTCGATCAACGTACCCGGCGCCGCGGCGCAGAGCAAAAAGTGGTTCAAGCGTATGGAGGAGTTCGCGCTCTCCATCGGTATGAAGGGCTTGGGCTATGTCAAGGTAAACGAGGATATGACCTTTGACGGTCCTATCGATAAGTTCTTAAAGCCCGGCGACCGCGAGGAGCTCATCGAGCGCAATTCATCAAAGGCGGGCCCTCAAGCTGATCGATGAGAGCAAGTTTGAGCTCTGCTTCATTGTTGACTTCCCGATGTACGAGCGCGACGACGACGGCAAGGTAATATTTACGCACAATCCCTTCTCAATGCCCCAGGGCGGCTTGGACGCTCTGCTCAACAAGGATCCCGAGGAGGTTTTGGCGTACCAGTATGACATCGTCTGCAACGGCGTAGAGCTTTCTTCGGGCGCTGTCAGAAACCACGATATTGAGATAATGAAAAAGGCGTTCGAGATCGCGGGTTATTCCGAGGACGACCTCAAGGCTAAGTTCACGGCGCTCTACAACGCGTTCCAGTACGGCGCTCCGCCTCACGCGGGTATGGCTCCCGGCGTTGACCGTATGATAATGCTCCTCACCGATGAGGAAAATATCCGCGAGGTAATCGCGTTCCCGATGAACTCCAACGCTCAGGACGTGCTCCTCGGCGCGCCGAACGAGGTAACCGAGCAGCAGCTCCGTGAGGTTCATGTTAAGTTAAGATAAAATTGTAGGGGCGGACCCGCGTGTCCGCCCGTTTTTATAAAAACTTCCGAAAGGATGAAAATTATGGTAACAAGAGAAGACGTAGAAAACATCGCCCTGCTTTCAAAGCTTTTTGTTCCCGAAGAGGAGCTTGACGGGCTTACGCAGTCAATGCAGGAGATAGTCGACTTTGCGGATACTATCAACAACGCTCCCGCAAGCGACGAGGGCTTTGACAACATCAACAACCTCTCAAACGTGTTCCGCGAGGACGAGGTCGTGGAGTCTTACCCGAGCACGGAGATACTCAAAAACGCTCCCGAGCAGGCAGAGGATCACTTCCTCGTGCGCAACAGAGAATAAGGCGGTGTAAGAATGGGTTCTATTGCAAAAATTCACGATATGCTCGTCACAAAGCAGGTCTCCTGCGCCGAGCTCACAAAGAGCTATCTTGATGAGATCGAAAAATCAAACGGAGAGCTTAACGCTTATGTTAACGTAACTGCCGATGAGGCGATCAAAACCGCCGAAGCGGTCGATAAAAAGCTTGCCGCGGGAGAAGAAATCGGTATGCTCGAGGGCGTTCCGATGACGCTCAAGGATAATATTTCAACAAAGGGTTCACAGGCTACAAGCCGATTTATAACGCCACCGTCTGGGAGCTTTTGCAGGCGCAGAACGCGGTTATGCTTGGCAAAACCAATATGGACGAGTTCGCAATGGGTTCATCCTGCGAGACCTCATATTTCGGCGGAGCGGCTAACCCTTTTGATACAAATCACGTTGCGGGCGGAAGCTCGGGCGGCGTAGCAAGTGCGGTCGGCGGAAACATCGCGGCTTACGGACTCGGTTCGGACACGGGCGGATCTATCCGCCAGCCCGCGTCATTCTGCGGAGTTGTAGGCTTAAAGCCCACCTACGGCGCGGTGTCGCGTTACGGACTTATCGCCTACGCGAGCTCGCTCGACCAGATCGGTCCTATAACCAAGAGCGTAGAGGACGCGTCACTCGTCTTTGACGCTATCAATAAGCAGGACAAGCGCGACTCTACCTCAAAGGGCGGCAGCGCGACCTTTGACACGCTCGATAACGACATCAAGGGTATGAAGATCGGTATCGCACGCGAGTACCTTGACGGCGTCCGCGACGACGTAAAAGAGGCTGTGCTTGCCGCGGCAAAGGTTTACGAGTCGCTCGGAGCCGAGATCGTCTACTTTGATCTGCCTATCCTCAAATTCGCCCTTCCCGTATACTACATCATCGCCTGTGCCGAGGCTTCATCTAACCTCGGCCGTTATGACGGAATCCGTTACGGCTACAAGACCGAGCACTATAACGGCACTCACGATATGATCTGCCGCACACGTTCCGAGGGTTTCGGCGAGGAAGTAAAGAGGAGGATTCTCCTCGGCACATACGTGCTCTCCGCAGGTTACTATGACGCCTACTACAAAAAGGCGCAGAACCTCAGAGGAACGATCATCAGCGCGTTCAACAAGGCGTTTGAGAGCTGTGATGTTATCCTCGCGCCCACAGTGCCCATGACCGCGTTTGAAAAGGGCAACGCTATCAGCGACCCGATAGAAACATATCTCACCGATATTTGCACCGTTCCCGTCAATATCGCGGGACTCCCGGGCGTTTCGATCCCCTGCGGCTTCAACGCAAAGGGTATGCCAATCGGTATGCAGCTTATCGGCAAGAGCTTCGGCGAGGCAGAGATATTAAATGCCGCCTACAAATACCAGCAGGCGGCTCCCGATAAATTTATGGATACAAAGTGGGGTGTTAAGCTGTGAAATATGAGTTAGTTTCGGGTTTTGAGACCCACATTGAGCTCTGCCCCGTGTGCATCGGACTTCCCGGCACGCTCCCCGTGCTCAATAGGGAAGTAGTCCGCTTTGCGATAAAGGCGGGTCTTGCTGTTCACGGCGAGATCGCAGAAATCGCGAAAATGGACAGAAAAAACTACTGCTACCCCGACCTATCAAAGGCGTACCAGATCAGCCAGCTTTACGCTCCGCTTATCATCGGCGGCTATGTTGAGCTTTCTAACGGCAGAAAAATCAGGCTCCACCATATCCACATCGAGGAGGACGCGGGAAAGCTTATCCACCAGCACGGTGATACCTACGTTGACTACAACCGCGGCGGCGTTCCGCTTATCGAGATCGTTTCCGAGCCTGACATCCGCTCGATCGACGAGGCGAGGGAGTATGTTGAAAAGCTCCAGCAGGTAATGCGCGCAATCGGAGTTTCAGACTGCAAAATGCAAGAGGGCTCAATGCGCTGTGATGTAAATATCTCAGTCCGTCCCGAGGGAACCGAGGAATTCGGTACCCGTACCGAGATCAAAAATATGAACTCGATCAACAACATAGCAAAGGCTATGGAGTACGAGTATGACAGACAGGTCGATTTGATTGAGAGCGGCGGAAAAGTAATTCAGGAGACATTGCGTTATGACGACGCAACCGGAACGACTTCTTCTATGAGAAGCAAAGAGGACGCGCACGATTACCGTTACTTCCGCGACCCCGACCTTGTTACTATCAACATCTCCCGCGAGGAGGTAGAGGAGCTCCGCGCCGAGCTTCCCGAGCTTCCCGCCGACAGATACAGAAGATATACCGAAGAGCTCGGACTTCCCGAAAAGGACGCGGCGCTGCTCACCAAGTACAGACGTATCAGCGAGTATTTTGACGAGGCTTGCGACGGTGTAAAATCACCCAAGACCGTGTCAAACTTTATCATCGGTCAGATCTTCCGCAGGACAGAGACCGAGGCTGACAAGGAAGTATTTGACGTAGCGGTCAAGCCAAAGCACCTCAACGAGCTTGTAAAGCTGCTTGACAGCGGCAAGATCCGCAACAACCTTGCAAAATCAACGCTTGAAAAAATGCTTGACTCCGGCAAGGGCGCGCTTGAATTCATCAGCGAGAGCGATATGGGCGGACTTGACGAAAACGCTCTAAATGAGCTCTGCAAAAACGCTGTCGAGGGCAACCCAAAGGCTGTCGACGACTACAAAAACGGCAAGGAAAAGGCTATCAAAGCGCTTGTCGGCAACGTTATGAAAAACAGCCGCGGCAAGGCGGACGCTGTTTTGGCAGAAAGCAAGATCAAGGATATCATCAGTAATTTATAAACCAAACAAATGCGGGCGTGCTTAGCGCGCCCGTTGTTAGTAATATGAATAGAGGTAGTTTATGATTTGTCCGAATTGCGGAAGAACAGTATATGACGGAGAGAGTTCCTGCGCTTACTGCGGAACAGATCTGCGCGCGATCATGCGGAATAATTATAACAGAAATCAAGGCGCGCGTTATAATTCGGCTCAACCGCCCCAAAAGGTCAGGACGGTCGCCGACAAGGTGATCATGGTACTGCTGATGCTTTTGACGGCGTTTAACGCGGTTATACCCCTTTTTGAGTGGGTGAAGATCACTATTATAGATAAGTATCCTATCTTAAAGGATGTTCCGTTAGTGCCCGACGCTATCAAAAATTCCGAGAGCGGAAGCATATTCAAGTTTATACAACTGCTCGAGGATTTCCAAAAAACCACGGGAGCACAAATCAATAATATAGTACAAAAATATGATTTTTTAGATTTGTTAAAAAGCAATCTCACCGATTTAAATGTGCAGGTTGCTCGTATAGTGATACTACTGAAAGTTTTTGCAGGGGGTATGATAACCTCAATGGTGTTTGCGGGCGTAATGATAATCCTCGCGCTGTGCTTTAAGTACAAAGCAGCCTGCATATTATCATTTGTTTCCGCGGCATTTATGTTTGCCTCATCACTCGGCTTTTATATTGTTATGAGCGGTATCCCGGCGGAAAACGGACTGACTGCTATGACTTCGTGGCCGGTATTTTCGATGATACTGTCGGTAGCGCTTGTGTTTATGACGGTGATCGCGCTTGTGATAGTAAGCCGCGCCAAAAAGAAACGCCTTACGGCAAACTCATATTATCATATGTAATCAAAAACGGTAACGACATCAAACGTCGCTACCGCTTTTTTTTCTGCGTATGTATTCTTCCTGAAGAGCTCGTGACAGTGACATTATCTCTTCAAAAAGCATTCTTGAGTACAGGTAATACTTGCCGCCCTTTTTTTGTACCGCGTTCAAAATTTCCTCCTCGCGCTGTACGTTAAGGATCGGAACGTTATTTTCGTATTTGTATTCCGCAACTTCCTTTGAACAATCCATCCTGCGCTTGAACAGCTCGATTATCTGGTCATCAATGCTGTCGATTTCCGCTCTTATCTCGCAAATATCCCTCATATTTCCTCCTGAATAATATTAATCAACGCAATTGCCGCCGCCGCTTCAATAACAGGAACGGCCCTCGGAACGATGCAAGGGTCGTGTCTGCCCTTTATCTCAAGCTCGGTGTTTTCGCGGCTTTGCAAATCAACCGTTTTTTGCTTTTGCGCTATCGAAGGCGTGGGCTTTATCGCCGCCCTGAAAACAACCGGCATACCGTCAGTTATTCCGCCCAAGATACCGCCGCAGTTGTTTGTTTCGGTAACGACCCTGCCGTTTTCCATACGGAACGGATCGTTGTTCTGCGAGCCTCTCATTTTTGACGCTTCAAAGCCCGCGCCCGCGCCGAACTCAACGCCCTTTACCGCAGGGATAGCGAAAACCGCCTTGGCGATAACGCCCTCAACGCCGTCAAACATCGGCGCTCCAAAGCCCGCTTCAACGCCTGTTATCGCACATTCAATAACGCCGCCTACGCTGTCGAGCTCGGCTTTTGCGGAGTCTACTTCATTTCGCATAGCCTGCTCAATGTCAGGGTTTATCAGCGCGAAGGACGAGGCGCTGAGCCTGTCCATAAGCTCATTTGAAACAGAAACCGGGTCGAATCTATCATCACTGACGCCGCCTATGCTCGCGATATGGGCGGCTATTCTTATGCCTTTTTTTTCAAGCAGCTGTCTGCAAACTGCGCCCGCGAAAACTATCGGAGCGGTGATCCTGCCCGAAAAATGGCCGCCGCCGCGGATATCATTCGCGCCCTTGTATTTGACAAACGCCGCGTAGTCGCTGTGACCGGGGCGCGGAGTCGTGAGCAAGCCGCCGTAATCCGTTGATCGGGTGTTGGTGTTCTCAATCACGGCGCAGAGCGGAGCGCCCGTCAGCGTGTCGTCGAGCATACCCGAAAGAATTTTCGGAGTGTCGCTCTCCTTGCGCGGAGTCGCGGTCTTGTCCCTGCCGGGTGCGCGGCGCGCCATTTGAGCGTAAACCTGCTCCAAATCAATTTTTTCACCTGCGGGGAGCCCGTCTATCACAACGCCGATGCCGTTGCCATGGCTTTCTCCGAATACGGATATTTTGATTTTGTCTCCGAAAGTTGATGACATATTTATTCCTTCTTTTCTGTCATTAAAAAGTTTTGACCCGCCGTTTACAAAACATTATGTTGATGACATATTTATTACTCTTGATCCAAAATTTCTGATTTTCCGCCGACCGAATTATAATCATTAAAAAATTCCGGATAGCTTTTGTTGACGCTGAGCGCGTCGGTGCAGATTATCGGTTTTTGCGCGCCTGCCGCGCAGACCGCCGCGGACATCACTATTCTGTGGTCGTTAAAGCCCTTTGCCGTGCCTCCGATAAGCTTTTCACTTCCCGTGATTTCAAGTCCGTCGGGTAGCTCAACAGCGTTTCCGCCGAGCGAATTGATGAGCGCCGCGGTGGATTTAAGCCTGTCGCTTTCCTTTATTCTAAGCCTTTCGGCGTTGATAATCTTGGTCGTGCCCTCGGCAAACGAGGCGCAGACCGCCAGCGCCGGCACAAGGTCCGGTATCTGCGAGGCGTTGATCTCAATCGCGCTGAGCTTGCTCTTTTTTACCGTCGCCGAATCCGCTTCCTGAATGACTTCCGCGCCGAATTCACGCAGAAGCTCGGCGATTTTTCTGTCGCCCTGCTTGGAGTCGGTGTTCAGGTTATTTACGGTGATTTCTCCGTTTATCGCGCCCGAAACAAGGAAAAACGCCGCCTGCGACCAGTCGCCGTCGGTTTTGTAATCGGACGGGATGTAGTGCTGGCTTCCCCTGACGTGCCAGCCCGTGTCGGTAACGTCTACCTCGATCCCGAACTTTTCCATTGTGCGGATCGTCATATTAATGTACCCCGCGCTCTGGATGGGAGAGGTCAGGATAATATCACTGTCGCCCCTGAGCAGCGGAAGCGCGAACAGCAAGCCCGAGATAAACTGCGAGCTTATGTTGCCGGAAACTTTAAACACTCCCGCTTTTAGCTTGCCGCCGATTTTGAGCGGCAAACCGTTATTGCTGTCAAGAGTAACACCCTTGTCCGGCAGGATGTCGTTGTACAGCCCTATCGGGCGCGTAACAAGACTGCCGCTTCCGGTAAATTCTGCGTCAATACCGCCTGCCGCGGCAACGGGGATCAAAAACCTAAGCGTGCTGCCGCTTTCGATGCAGTCAAGCGTTGCGGACTTGTTCTTAAAAATGTCCGTTCCGTCAACGGTCAGAATGTCTTTATCGATGATTGTTTTCGCACCCAGCGCCTCAACGCAGCCGATAGTCGCCTTAATGTCGTTTGACAGAGCGACCGGTGTGATCGTGCACACACCGCCCGACAGTGCCGCGCAGATTATAGCGCGGTGAACATCGCTCTTTGACGGCGGCGCGGTGATCGTGCCGCTTGGGGTGTAGGGTGAATATTTTACGTTTGGCATAGTTATCCTCATAGTTTGTTTTGATATTGTAGGGGTAGACCTATGTGTCCGCCCTACGAAAAAATATAATTAGTTTTACTATGAAATAAAAGATTCAAGCTTATCAAACTCTATCTTTTCTGTAAAGCTTTCGCCGATTTTGCTCAGCAAAACAAGGTTTATGCTGTTGCCGGCGGATTTTTTATCGTTCTTAGCGGCGTCGGCGATCTGTGCAAAGCTTATGCTTGTAGTGGTCGGCAGATCGTATTTTTTACAAAGCGTGATTATCCTGTCGGATGTTCCGGGCTCTGTAATACCGTTCTTTTCACCCGCCTTCGCAATCAGTACCATACCGATCGCGACAGCCATTCCGTGGGTGATTTGGCTGAACCCGTTCAGCTTTTCTATCGCGTGGCCGAGCGTGTGGCCGAAATTAAGCAGCATACGCTCGCCTTTTTCGCGCTCGTCGCGGCTTACAACGTCGCGTTTTATTTTTACGCAGGTCTCGATCACGCTTTCTATATGATCGAGAACATCGTTTTTCTCCAAAAATTCAAACAGCTCCGCGTCCTTGATACAGCCGTATTTTATGACCTCGCCCATACCGTCAATGATAAAATCATCGGGCAGGGTCTTTAGCGCATCGGGGTCGATCAAAACCGCGATCGGCTGGTGAAATGCGCCGACAAGGTTCTTGCCCTGCGGCAGATCAACTCCGGTTTTGCCGCCTACGGATGAATCGACCTGAGCCAAAAGAGAGGTGGGTATCTGGATGAAATCTATCCCGCGCAGGTAAGTAGCCGCCGCAAAGCCTGCCATATCTCCGCAGACTCCGCCGCCCAGCGCGATGATAATATCCCTGCGCGTCATCGAGAAGTCCGCGAGAGAATCGTAAATATCCTTGATCGTGCCGAGGTGCTTGCTCCGCTCGCCTGCGTCAAAAATAAACGCGTTGACCTCAAATCCGGACTTTTTAAGCGAAGAAACAACGGCGTCAAGGTACAGCGGCGCGACATTCGTGTCGCTTACAACGGTGATTTTTTGAGCGGAAGTCAGCTTTTTTGCGTACTCTCCGCAATCGCCGATTATCCCGCGCTCAATAAAAATATCGTATGGTTTGCCAGTGCTGACGTGTACGGTTTTCATCTTATTCTCCCAAATACTGCTTGATGTAGTGACCTTTCTCGAGCAGGTCTTCAAGCGTTTGCTTGTCCTCATTTTCTATAGCGTTTTTGATGCTTGTGATGTTGTTTATAAGTATATCGAGCTCCTGAGTGAGCGGTTCGCGATTCTCCAAAAACAGCTCTGTCCATAGCTTTGAATTGATGTTGGCAACGCGCGACACATCGCGGTAGCTTCCTGCCGAAAAGCCTACGTGATTCGGGCAGCACGGGCTGAGCACATAGGCGCACGCCAAAACGTGCGGAAGCTGAGAGGTGAACGCTATCATCCTGTCGTGCTCCTCGGGAGAGGTTACTTTTATCTGACCGAAGCCGATCGACAGCGCCAGATCGGCGAGCGTTTGAACGTATTCGGGGTCGGCTCCGCAGGGGGTTATGATAAAGCTCGCACCCTCAAAAAGCTCCGCCTCGGATACCTCATAGCCGTTTTTCTCCTTGCCCGCCATTGGGTGGCTGCCGACAAAAATAAAACCGAATTCTTCCGAGAGCTTTTTAAGCTGTGGGCAGATAGCGCGCTTTATTCCCGACGAATCGGTCACAAGCGTTCCTTTTTTTATATATTGACCGTATTCCTTTATAAAATCAACGCACGCCTGCGGATACATACAAAGGAAGATAACATCCGCTTCATTAAGCGTTTCCTTTGTTCCGATAGAGTCGATCGAGCCGTCTTTGAGCGCCTGTTCGGCAACGGCGGGAGTGCGGTTGATTCCCATAACGGTGTGGTCGGTGTGCTTTTTTATCGCCTTGCAAAAGCTGCCGCCGATGATTCCTAAACCAATAACTGCGATTTTCATATTATTCCTCTTAAAAATTGATAGTACTATTTTACCATTTTCAGCCGATTTAATCAAGTGTGTTGTTTGTTGCTGAGCCGTACCGCGTCCATTACCGCAAATGCGGTTTTCAGCGGGGTGGACTGTCCCTTAACGGTGATGTCCGCCGCGGCTCTGTACAGCGGAAGCCGCTTTTCATAAAGCTCCTTCATCGCCTCGTCTTTGTCGGGTCGCTGCAGCAGCGGACGCTTTTTGTCGTTGCGGAGTCTGTACTTTATTGTTTCCAAGTCGACGTCGAGCAAAACGACAGTGTCGCTTTTCTTGAATACCTCAACGTTGCGCTCAAAGGTCAGCGCTCCGCCGCCGGATGCGATTATCAGATTTTTTTCTTTGCTGAGTTCAATGCAAGCCTCGTGCTCCATATCGCGGAAGCCCTGCTCTCCGTACTTTTCAAAGATCTCAGACACGCGCATACCCGCTTTTTCTTCAATATAATGATCCATATCGACATATTTTTTGCCGGTCTTGCGCGCGACATTATTGCCGACGGTTGATTTTCCGCAGCCCATAAAGCCGCATAAAACTATATTGTTCATATTTTTACCTGTTTAATAGTTCTTTTGACGCTTCAATACAGAGCTTGTCAATATCTTTTTCGTCAAAGCTTTTGCCGTGCCAGATCTCCTGAGCCACAGCAGCCTGCCAAACGAGCATCGACATTCCGCCGACCGCTTTTGAGCCGTTTGCCTTCGCGCGCTTTACCAAAGCGGTCTCGAGGGGGTTATAGATCGCGTCATAAACTGCCGCGCACCGTCCCACGGCGCACGGAACGATCGGTATATCGTCAACATTGGGGTACATTCCGACGGGCGTCGCGTTTATCAGCACGTCAACATTGCCTACGATCTGGTTCATCAGCCCGAAGCTCACCTTTGCGTCAGGTATCTTTTTTGTGATGTCAAGGCACAAAAGCCCTGCCTTGCAAACGCTTTCGGGGCGCACGGCGAACTCGAACTCGAGCCCTTTTTTGGCTATTTCATACGCCATTGTGCGCGCAACTCCGCCGCAGCCCAAGATCATTATTCTGCCCTTGAGCTCAATACCGGCCATTTCGAGCGCCTTCAAAAATCCGTCGGGGTCGGTGGTGTAGCCCTTGGATTTTCCGTTTTTTATCGCGACGGTGTTGACGCTGCCGTACATCTCCGCCTTTGGATCGATCTCGTCAAGGTACTTTATGATGTTCTGTTTGTGCGGTATCGTCACATTAAAGCCGTCCAGTTTAGAGAGGGTATTTTTAAAATCCTCTCCCAAATTCTCGGGCGCGACATCGATTTTTGTATAATCGGCGTCGATTTGCGCCAGTTCAAAAAGCCGCTTGTGAATAAACGGCGACATAGTGTGTCCTATCGGATGACCGATAACCGCAAAATGTTGTGTGTCCATAGCAATTCCTCCGTATATGTCGATGATTTTGTGAGAGCATATTACACAAAATCAGCTATTCATTTTTGGTTATAATGACATTTATTTATGCAAAACCTAAAAACTTTAAGAAATTTCCATTTTCGTATTGACAAAGACAGTAAATATCAATAATATTTAAGTAGCAAATTTATTTGCAACAAAACCATTGTAGCATAAAAATAGTGCTCTTGTCTACAACATAAGGAGTGCAATTTAACTTAGGGAGGAATTATAATGGTATTAGAAAAAGTAAAGGCTATCCTTGCAGAGCAGTTTGACGTAGAAGAGGATAAGATCACAGTTGACACAGATCTCCAGGAGGATCTCGGCGCAGATTCACTCGACGTAGTAGATCTTCTTATGTCTATTGAGGACGAGTTTGAGGTTGAGGTTCCCGACGAGGAAATCGAAAACATCAAGACAGTAGGCGCTCTCGTATCTTACATCGAGGCCAACTCATAATCAAATCGTAATTAAACTGAGGACGGTCAGCCGTCCTCTTTTTATTTTTGCAAAATATATTAACTCCGCTGTTTTGAGTTTATGCTTTCCGCCGGCACTTGAAAAGAGAACCGGGCTGTGATACAATATAATAAAGATTCAACTTTGAGGTGGGGTATGACATCACTTACAAAGGGCGCGATCAAACAGTCGTTTTTAAAGCTGCTCAATCAAAAGCCTCTGAGCAAAATAACCGTAAAAGAAATTGCGGAGGAATGCAAAATCAACCGCAATTCGTTTTATTATCACTACAACGATATTCCGTCGCTTGTTGAAGAAATTTTAAACGAGCAGATCGACGAGATCGTATCCCTCGGTTCGGACGCGTCGATTTATGAGAGCATTTTAACCGGAATCGACTTTGCGCTCCAAAACAAAAAAGCTGCAATGCACATCTACAACTCCGTAAATAAGGAGATGTTTGAGCTGTATATAAACCGAGTGGCACAGCGCACAGTTGACGGATATATGGAGCTCGCCGCAAAAAAATACAATATCTGCGACAGGGACAAAGAGGTCGTTACAATGTACTATAAATCGCTTATTGTGGGATTTGTGTTCAATTGGCTCAGCAACGGGATGAGCAACGACCTGACCGGTGACCTAAAGCGGATTTGCAAGCTGTTTGAGGGCAATACCGAGCTTGTTTTGCAAAAGTGCGAAAAAAACAAATAATAAATTGAGCTGTTGCGTAATAACGCAACGGCTTTTTTGTTATGCCGGGTATTTCACATGGCATTATTTTTTATTCCCGAGTTAGACTAAACTAACACGATACATAAATAATGCTTCTTATTTGTCGCAAATCATTAGACAAATTAAGATAAATGTCTAAAAACCAGGCACTTTATGGAATATGTCTATTTATCATTATTCTTAAAAGGAATAAAATTAAAGATGGAATAATCTATTGAAAGGAGTGCGCTTGAATGAAATTCGGAAAAGCGGTTGTAAAATGCAGGATCGTTATTCTTATTGTTTCTGCGGTGCTGCTTATTGCCGCGTTTTTTGGAATGATTAACACAAGGGTTAATTACGATATGCTCAACTATTTGCCCGACAGCCTTGATACTGTAAAGGGTCAACAATATATGCTTGAGGACTTTAACAAGGGCGCGTTTTCATTTTTAATTTTTGAAAATGTCGACAAAAAAGACATTGTAAAAACAGAGGATAAAATAAAAAAGGTAGACCACGTCGCTACGGTTTTGTGGTATGACGATTTGGCGGATGAGTCAATTCCGATGCAGATTCTGCCTGATAAGGTTTACGACGCCTTTAACAAGGGCGACGACACGCTTATGGCAGTGTTCTTCGACAGCTCAAGTTCCTCGGATGAGACCATGAACGCCATAACCGAAATCAGAAAAATCGCGGGCGATCAATGCCTTGTATCCGGAATTTCGGCAATGGTAACGGATCTGCGTGATTTGTGCGAGAGAGAAGAAGCGCTCTACGTCGCAATCGCCGTAATTTTGGCGGTAATAGCGATGATAGTATTTTTAGACAACTGGATCATCCCGTTTATATTTTTGGCGAGTATCGGAGTTGCGATTATGTTCAACCTCGGCTCAAATGTATTTATGGGGGAGATATCATACATAACCAAGGCTCTGTCGGCGGTGCTTCAGCTGGCGGTAACTATGGATTACTCAATATTCCTGTGGCACAGCTACGGCGAACAAAAGCAAAAGTATTCCGACAATAAAGAAGCTATGGCGGTCGCTATAAAAGAAACCGTAACCTCGGTGCTCGGAAGCTCGATCACGACCGTAGCCGGATTCATAGCGCTGTGCTTTATGACCTTTACGCTCGGCAAGGACTTGGGAATTGTAATGGCAAAGGGCGTGCTGCTCGGAGTTTTGGGCTGCGTAACGATCCTGCCCGCTATGATTTTGCTGCTCGACAAACCGCTTACAAAAACAATGCACCGCTCGCTGATTCCCTCAACCAAAAAGCTCGCAAAGGGGATCGTAAAGATTTTTCCGGTATTCTTGATTCTTTTTGCGGTGATCGCGTTTCCGGCTTACTACGGCTACTCACAGACGAACAATGAGGTTTACTACGATCTCTCGCGCAGCCTTCCGAAGGATATGTCAAACGTAGTTGCAAACACAAAGCTCAAGGAAGAGTTCGGAATGGGCAATACCCATATGGTGCTTGTAAATTCTCAGCTGGATTCCAAAACCAAGCGAAAAATGACAGAAGAGTTTAATAAGGTTGACGGAATCAAGCTCTCGCTCGGACTCGACAGCATTGTCGGCCCGATGATACCCGAGGAGATGGTTCCCGAATCGGTCAAGGGCGTTTTGAGAAGCGACCGCTGGGAGATGATAATCCTCAGCTCAGAATACAAAACCGCGACCGAAGAAATGGGCGAGCAGATTTCTCAGCTGAACGATATAATCAAAAAAAACGATCCCGACGGATTGCTTGTCGGCGAGGCGGCGTGTACAAACGATCTAATAAACATAACCTCGGTCGATTTTGCAACGGTAAACGCAATATCGATCATCGCGATATTCTTCATAATAATGATCGTGGAAAGGAGCATAAGTCTTCCGTTGATTTTGGTTGCGGTAATTGAGCTCGCAATATTCATCAACCTCGGGCTTCCGCATTATCTCGGTGAGAACTTACCGTTTATCGCGCCGATTTGTATAAGCACGATCCAGCTCGGCGCAACAGTTGACTACGCGATATTGATGACCACGCGCTACAAAAAGGAGCGGTCTCTCGGCAACGATAAAAAAACCGCTGTCGCTACCGCGCTCGAAACATCAATACCATCAATTATCGTCAGCGCTATGGGGCTGTTCGCTGCGACAGTCGGTGTGGCGATTTACTCCGATGTCGATATGATCGGCTCACTGTGCGCGCTTATGGCAAGGGGCGCTATAATCAGTATGTTCTGTGTAATACTGATTCTTCCGGCGATGTTTATGCTGTTTGACAAGTTCATCGGCGTAACAACGCTCGGGTTCAGACCAAAAAAGAAAAACTGAGAATTGATAAATAATTTACGGAGGTAAGTTTTATGAATAAAATTAAAAAGATAATGCCCAAGGCTTTATCGGCGCTTTTAAGCCTTATTATTATTTGCAGCAGCGTAGCGGTTGCGTCATACTCGGCGGGAGCGGAAAGCACCGGCGCCGCGGTTCAAAAGAACGAGCAAAAGGCAGAGAAAAAAACCGATGCAAAAGCAACCAAAGAAAAAGCAAAAAGCGGACTGAGCAAAAGCGAAACAGTCTATGTAATTGCCAAGGCGAACGGTGAACCCAAAAAGGTGATTGTCAGCAACTGGATCAAAAATCCCGGCAAGGCGCAGAAGATAGTGGACATAACAAACCTCAAAAATATCGAGAACCTCAAAGGCGACGAATCTTACAGTATAAACGAGAACAAGGCGCACGAATGGGACGCCAAGGGAAATGATATTTACTATCAGGGAGAGGGCACAACCGAGCTTCCCGTTGGTGTAAGCGTCAGCTACAAATTAAACGGCGCGCCGATCACTCCCGAACAGCTCGCGGGCAAAAGCGGAAAAGTCACAATGCACTTTGACTACACAAACCGCAAGTTTGAGACGGTAAAAATCAACGGCAAACCCGAAAAAATATATGTTCCTTTTGTAATGCTCACCGGTATGCTTCTCGACAACGAAAAATTCAAAAATGTTGAGATCACAAACGGCAAGGTAATCAACGACGGAAACCATACATATGTTGCCGGATTTGCTATGCCCGGTCTGCAGGAGAGCCTCGGAATCAGCAAAAAAGATTTTGAGCTTCCTTCCTCCGTAGAAATCACCGCGGACGCAACAAATTTTGAGCTCAGCACAACACTGACTATAGCTACAAACGAGGTGTTCTCGGGCATTGATTCCTCAAAGGCGGAGGGCAAGGTGAACGAGCTCGAAAAATCCGTAAATCAGCTCGCCGACGCCGCTAAAAAGCTCTCTGACGGAACATCACAGCTTTATCTTGGTGTGGGAACTCTGCTCAATAAATCAGGCGAGCTCGTAGACGGAGTAAACCGCCTTAACCAAGGAGCTCAGCAGCTCGACAACGGTACATTATCACTCAAAAACGGAGCCTCAAAGCTCAGCGACGGAACCGAATCGCTCGACAGCGGAATCGGCAAGGCTGACAGCGGCGCAGGTGACCTTAATAACGGAGCCGGCGAGTTGTCGGACGGCGCTTATTCGCTCGACAGCGGTGTAGCTAAGCTTCAGGGATATATCGCTCAGCTCAAAGGCGGACTTGGAACGATCTCGTCCAACAGCACCAAGCTCAACGCCGGCGCTAAGCAAGTGTTTAATTCTCTTCTTGACGCGGCAAACAGTCAAATAGCCGCTTCGGGAGTTACAGCTCCGACCCTCACGATTGATAACTTTGATACAGTGCTTCAAAATTTGATTGACTCAATGAGCAAAGAAAACGCGGAAAAACTCGCGTACGATACTGCCTACAAAACAGTTTCTTCCACGGTAAACAGCCAGCGCGACGTGATTGCGGCTGCGGTTGAGGCGAACATCAGAAAACAGGTAACCGAGGGCGTGCTTGCCGCGGCAGGGCTTTCGATGTCTGCCGACGAATACGACTCGGCGGTTGCCGCGGGTTCGATCCCGGACGAAACAGTGGCGCAAATCAGCGCGCAGATCGGTGCTCAGATGAGCGGTATGCAGGGCACGATCGACTCAAAAACAGACGAAAAAATCGAGCAGCTGATCGAAGAAAATATGAACAGCGATCAGGTCAAGGCGCAAATCGCCGACGGCGTTGCAAAAGCAGACGCCGGCAGACAGTCGCTGATCGCGTTAAAGAAGCAGCTTGACAGCTATAATGAGTTCTATAATGGGGTTCTCAGCTACACTGCCGGTGTTGACCGGGCAAACACAGGCGCTCAGCAGATCTTAAGCGGAACCAACGACCTCAAAAACGGTTCAAGCTCTCTTGCGAACGGAGCTTACGCGCTCAAAAACGGTACAAATGAGTTAAAGAACGGCACATCTCAGCTCAAAAGCGGTTCGGAGCAGCTCAAAGACGGAGCGAACGCGATTAACAGCGGAGCGGGTGAACTGAAAAACGGCGCGGGTCAGCTCAGAGACGGACTCGGTCAGCTCAGTGGTTCGATGCCGTCTTTGGTTGCCGGCGTAAATCAGCTCAACAACGGCGCAATGCAGCTCGATCAGGGTATGAAGAAGTTCAAAACCGACGGCATTGACAAAATCAAAAAGGCGATCGACAGCGACCTCAAGCCTGTCGCGCAAAGACTTAAAGAGATCAAGCGCGTTTCCGATAGCTACAATACTTACAGCGGAGCCGCAAAAGGCACCGACAGCAAGGTGAACTTTATCTTTAAGACCGACGGCATAAATACAAAAGACGACTCGGATTCGGAAGAATAAATAAGATATAATAGTTGATTTTAGATTATCATTTAGCAGCGGCGACCCTTGCGGTCGCCGTTTTTCCGTTAAGGCAAAGGCGCCTCATTTTTTGCAATGTCAAAAAACAACCATTAAACTCTCAACTCTAAGCTCTAATTGTAATTGACAAAACTTTTATTTATAGTATAATAGAAATGTTACGATAAAAACTCATTTTGGAGGAATATATATGGCAGACAATAAAAAAATGGTCGAGGCTATAACAAGCCGCGACGAGGACTTTGCAAAGTGGTATACCGACATTGTAAAAAAGGCGGAGCTTGTAGATTACTCCGGCGTTAAGGGCTGTATGGTCATCCGCCCTTACGGTTACGCTATCTGGGAGAATATGCAGGCGGATATGGACAGGCGCTTTAAGGAGACGGGTCACGAGAACGTCTATATGCCGATGTTCATCCCCGAAAGCCTGCTCCAAAAGGAAAAGGATCACGTTGAGGGCTTTGCTCCCGAGTGCGCGTGGGTAACCATAGGCGGTCAGGAAAAGCTCACCGAGCGCCTCGCCGTCCGTCCTACACACCTACCGCGATCTGCCAAAGCTGTATAACCAGTGGTGCAGCGTTGTAAGATGGGAAAAAACCACCCGTCCGTTCCTGCGCACCTCAGAGTTCTTGTGGCAGGAGGGTCACACAATGCATGCCACCGCCGAGGAGGCCAAGGAAGAGACACTCAAAATGCTCAAGGTATACAGCGATTTTTACACCGAGACCCTCGCTATCCCCGCGGTCATCGGTCAAAAGACCGAAAAAGAAAAGTTCGCGGGAGCAGAGGCTACATATACTATCGAGCCGATGATGCACAATGGCGTCGCTTTGCAGGGCGGAACCTCGCACTACTTCGGCGACGGCTTTGCAAAGAGCTTCGGCATCACCTACGCGGGCAAGGACAACAAGCTCCACCACCCGCACCAGACCTCATGGGGAACCTCTACCCGTATGATCGGCGCGCTTATTATGGTTCACAGCGATGACGACGGACTTGTTCTGCCGCCCAAGATCGCGCCTATCCAGGTGGCTATCATCCCGATCGCCCAGCACAAGGAGGGCGTTCTTGACAAGGCTTACGAGCTAAAAGCAGAGCTTGAGCAGAGCTTCAGAGTAAAGCTTGACGATTCCGATCACGCTCCGGGCTGGAAGTTCTCGGAGTACGAGATGAAGGGCGTGCCCGTAAGAGTAGAGATCGGACCCAAGGATATTGAAAAGAACCAGTGCGTAGTAGTTCGCCGCGACACCCGCGAAAAGACGTTTGTTCAGCTCGATCTGCTGACAGAGTATATCGAAAACCTGCTTGTCGTTATCCATCAGGATATGTACAACCGCGCGCTTAAGAATACACAGGAAAAGACCTTCACAGCCACAAGCTACGAGGAGTTCCTTGACATCGCGGCAAACAAGCCCGGATTTATCAAGGCTATGTGGTGCGGCGACAGCGAGTGCGAGGACAAGATCAAGGACGAAACAGGCGGCGTAAAGAGCAGATGCATCCCCTTTGAGGAGGAGCACCTCGCCGACACCTGCGTATGCTGCGGCAAGCCCGCCAAGCATATGGTGTTCTGGGGAAAACAGTATTAATTGAGTTAAGATTGGACTTCGTCCAAGTTAAGAGGCTTGCGCCGTTAAGATTACACTTCGTGCAAGTTAAGAGACTTCGTCGTAAAAAGCTTTGCGCAGCAAATCTTCACTTTCGCGCAGCGAAACCTTAACTTGCGACAGAAATCTTAACTTTTGCGAAGCAAAATCTTCACTATTTCAGAAAGGAGAGAGCGGTATGCCGATCAAGGTACAGAGTAATTTACCCGCGATAAAAGTTCTTGAAAGCGAGAACATCTTTGTCATGCCCGACGAAGTCGCGCTAAAGCAGGACATCCGTCCGCTTAAAATTTTGATACTCAACCTAATGCCTACAAAAATCACGACCGAGACCCAGCTTCTCAGGCTGCTCGGCAATACACCGCTGCAAATTGACATCACGCTTTTGCAGACGGCGTCGCATACCTCAAAAAACACCTCTCCTCATCATCTTACCACCTTTTACAAGACGTTTGACGAGATCAGCGAGGATACCTTTGACGGTATGATAATCACCGGCGCGCCCGTTGAACAGCTCGAATTTGAAGAGGTCGACTACTGGGACGAGCTGTGCGAGATCATGGAGTGGTCAAAGCACAACGTCTATTCGACCTTTCACATTTGCTGGGGCGCTCAGGCGGCGCTCTATTATCACTACGGAATAAAAAAGCTCCCGCTCGGAGAAAAGCTCAGCGGCGTTTATAAGCACAAGGTGCTCAACCCGTTCCATCCGCTGATGCGCGGCTTTGACGACGAGTTTTTGATCCCTCATTCGCGCTATACAACGATCAGCCTCGACGATATCAAAAAGAATCCCGGGCTCGAGCTTCTTGCGGTCAGCCGAATGGCAGGCCCCTCGGTCATCTGCAACAAGACCGGCAGACAGGTGTTTGTCACCGGTCACGCCGAGTACGACCGCGAGACGCTCGCCAACGAGTATTACCGCGACGAGAACAAGGGTATCGACCCCAAGATCCCGTTCAACTACTTTCCGAACGACGACGCGTCGCTCACCCCGCCGATGGTATGGCGCAGCAACGCGACCCTGCTTTACACAAACTGGCTCAACTATTTCGTATATCAGGCAACGCCGTACGACCTTAAGGAGCTGTTTGTAAAGTACCCGAGAAAACCGAAAAAATAGTAACACAGTCACAAAAAAATCAGCGCTTGCGTAACCGCAGGCGCTGTTTTCTGTCATTCCAAAGGAGTATGGTTAAATTCCTCGAGCTTGAAGTTCGTTTTAATGATCGGGATTTTGTTTTCAAGCGAAAACAGGATGATCGAATCGCGGGTGTCCCTCGCGTACAGCGGCGCATAGCCGCTTTTTTTGAGCATTTGCTGAGCCTCGTCAACGTTTAGCCCGAGCCCGAAGCAAACCATTATGACCTTGTCGCGAGAGATATGTTTAGTCGTACCGTTTATTATCTCATAGGCGTAGGTTCGGCTGAGCCCCGATCTTTTTACAACATCCTTTTTCTCGACCTTCTTTTTCACCATAAAATAGTTTATTATATCGCGCATATCGCCAAAGAAGATCTCGCTGTCGCATTTTTCAAAATAATCATCGACAGTATCGCTGCTTTTCAATACTTTTAGTAAATCGTCTGTGCTCTTTTTCATTTTCATCTTCCTTTTTTTAGAATTTAATGGTATTATACATATAGTTTATCAATTATTTATCAAGAGGTCAATATGCAGTCGGATAATACTTGGCTCTGGAATTATACCGTTTTAAGCTCAATACATAAAAACGTCGATTTAGTGCGTAATAATCACAACGGTCAGCTTATGATAAGGCGTATCTCCGCGGCTGACAGTTATTTTGTTATGCGTGCGATTGCGGATATCCGCCACCCGAACCTTATGGCGGTTTACGACTGCGCTATCAGCGACGGATTATGTATCAGCCTTTGTGAGTTTATCAACGGCAACACGCTTGACTATTATTTGGAAACCCAAGGCTTGTTTTCCGTGACCGCGGCAAAGAATATCCTTGTACAGGTGTGCGATGGGCTTTCGGCGCTTCACCAATATGATTTGGTTCACCGCGATATCAAGCCCGAAAACATTATGATAAGTAACAGCGGCGAGGTAAAGATAATTGACTACAGCATTACCCGCTCAATAAAACCAAATATGAGTAAAGATACCGAGGTGCTCGGAACGGCAGGATACGCATCTCCCGAACAGTTCGGATTTAAACAGACGAGCGCCAAGGCGGATATTTACGCCTGCGGTGTGTTGCTAAATGTTCTTTTGACGGGCAAGCTGCCGAATGAGCAGATGTATCAGGGCGCGCTGACAGCGGTTATTGAGCAGTGCATAGAAATCGACGAAAACAAGCGCTTTGACTCAGTTGAAGAACTGAAAATGATATTGCAGGGCAAGAAGGTAAACCGCCGCAGAACCTTTCAGCCGCTCCCGGGATTCAGGAGCAGGCATGTATTCCCGAAAATCATAACGGTGTTTTTCTTTATAATTTGGTTTTTGCTGTTGCTGATTTATATTAACGGTATTCCTTTGTTTGCCGAATATGAGCTGAAAAATAAAATCCGGCAGGGAATACTCTGCGCTGATTTAATGCTGTTTTGGTCGGCTTTTCCGTATTTTCTCTTTGGCGATGTTTTCAGATTGTCGGAAAAAATCAACCCCAATAACCCCCAAAACGGTAAATATGTGCTTAAAATCCTCGGCACGATAAGCATAGTGCTCGGTTTTGTGCTCTTGATCATTGGAAATGAGATTACAAAAACAATGTAATATAATTATATCATAAGAGAATTGAATATTTGTCTGCTGCCGGCAGACCAAAAAAAAGGGTAACCGTGTATTATAAATACAAAGGTTACTCTTTTTTGAGTACACAAAAAATAAAAACTATTTGAAAAGGAGATTGAATTATGAGTATTAAAAAAATCATTTCGCTTATATTGGCGGGGATAATTGCGGCGACCTCACTATTTGCGCTCAGCGGTTGCGGCAAAGAATCTGAACCGGAGTCGGAGTCATCTTCCAAAGTTGAAGAAACAACCGAAGCGCCAAAGGAACTGACAATTTCAATTTCAAAGGCGGACGCTCTTGCGATGGGATATGAAAAATTATACGAGACGCTCGCAGAAGCAGGATTTACTAATGCTGATTACTCCGGATTAGAGGATTTGACATCGAGTACGGATAAAAACAACGGCAAAATCGCAAGCATTACCATTGACGGAAAAGATACTTTTGAAAAAGGCGTAAAAGTAATGTCAAATGCGAAAATAATGATTAATTACCATTCCGTAAAGCAAGCAGACATACCTTTTGATATAGCTATGAAAAGGCATGATGAAGGAGGATTAAGCGAGTTTAATTATGAGGATGTAATTACTCAGTTCAAAAAAGAGGGATTTACAAATATTAGTACAAGGACTGTGGAAGATGATTCGGAAACCGAAAACACAGTTAAAGAAATCTCTGTGGACGGCAAGAATATTAGTGATTCCTACGAGTCATTATTCCCGATCGATGCTAAAGTTGTAATTACATACTACACAAAAAAAGCCGAAGAAAGTAAAGCCGAAAGTCAAGCGGAGAGTAAGGTCGAAAGCAGTGATACTGACAGTAAATCCGAAGATAGCGGAAGTGTAACACCCTCGTTTAAGGAAACAATGGATAGCTATGAGGCTTTCTTTGACGAGTATGTAGAGTTTATGAAAAAGTACAAAGAAAATCCATCTGATTTACAATTAATTTCAGATTACACCGAATACATGAAAAAGTATACTGAGACAACGGAAAAGCTAAATAGTGTTGATGAAGATAGCTTGACAGTAGCTGATTCATTGTATTATACTGAGGTTATGGCAAGAATATCAAAAAAACTTGCAGAGGTCAGTCAGTGAAAAAATAGTTAATCGGAGAAGGAGTGTTTTATTATTGATTTTAATAACGGAACCTTTGTTAAATTAAGACAGGTCAATCCGCAAGACGGCTTTAATATGGTTAACGGCTTGCTGATTCAAGGTGAAACGGTCTTGTCGTCATACAGAGGTATCCGCGACTATGTTGTATTCACCAACAAGCGTGTTATTTCCGTAAACGTGCAGGGTATGACGGGAAAAAAGAAAGACTATACTTCTTTGCCGTACGCAAAAATAACGGCGTTTTCCGTTGAAACCGCGGGCGTATTAGACCTTGACGCTGAGTTGGATTTATGGTTCAGCGGATTGGGACATGTTCGCTTTGAGTTTGCCGGTCACTGCGATATTGTGCAGATCGGTCAGCTTATCGCTTCTTTCGCGTTAAGATAATTTAGCTTAAAAATATAAAGCTCGGACATTTTGTTTGTCCGGGCTTTTAAATTTATCTATTTGATTTCCGTGATCTCCGTCTGTGCGTGTCCGCCGTCGTCCTCGTAGACCTTCAAATGATAGCGGTATTCCTTGCCGTTGTCCGTGATAGTAAAGTCGGTCTCGCCGTATTTTTGCGCTTTGACGGTAACGATACCGTCCTTGCCCGATTCCGTAACGCTGATCTGCGCTATGCTTTCGTCATCGGACGCGGCGACGGCGCTTTGGGAGAGCTTGGGTTCATCAGGCAGAAAAACGCTTGCTGACATATCTACCTGCGGAGTGAGTACCGCAATGATAATGACTATCGCCAGCGGCACAAAGAAGCCGAGCAGCTTTTGCGCTATGTTTGAAGTGAAGGCGTATAAATAAAGCAGCACTTGCAGCAGGCAGAAAATTGCCGTGACAAGCTGCAGCGGAAAATGCTTGAATGTAAAGCTGAACGAGCTTGCGGATACATACGCCAGATACACCAGCATTGGCGATAGAATGAGCAGGCTCAGCCAGTTTTTCTTTTTGATATACCAGCCCGCGAGCGCCATCGGGAAGGTGAGCAGCGTCCAGATGAACCAGTATTTGTAGTAGCCGAACAACTGCCAGCCTAAATCGGAAAACGGCACCTGTATCAAATAGATCAGCGGTTGGCTGATAAGGAAAAACACAAAGGTTTTAAATGCCGATTCAAGCGGCTTTTTGCAGTTTGACATAATGATTATCGCGAAGAATATCCACGCCTCAAACGTAGTGCCCATTCTGTTGAACGAGGTTTCCAAAAACACCGGAAATATCAAAAAAACGCTTGTGACCACCGCTGTTGCCACGGCAAAGATGATGACTACCGGCCAGCTCATATTGAGTCCGCCGAAGAGCTTGTCGGTAAACCGGCGTAGGATGTTGTCTTTTTTAGCTTCCATAAAATTTCTCCTTACTTTTTTATTTTATGATTATATAACGCAAGCAGGGGTTTTGTCAATCGCAATTTGTTGACAAACCGATGACATACTGATAAAATGTTTTTATATGAATGACTGATAAATCAAATGACCGGAGGCGTGTTATGAAAAAAGAAAATATGGCTATGCTGTGCGACTTTTATGAGTTCACAATGTCGAACGGCTTTTTTAAAAACGGCTTTTACAAGCGCAGCGTCTACTTTGATGTGTTCTTCCGCAAGGTTCCCGACAACGGCGGATTCGCCATCGCCGCGGGTCTGGAGCAGGTCATCGACTATATCAAGGAGCTGCACTTTGACGATGAGGATATAGAATATCTGCGCTCAAAGGGGATTTTTGACGAGGAGTTTTTGGCGTATCTCAAAGACTTTAAGTTCAGCGGCGACATCTACGCCGTTCCCGAGGGAACGCCCGTGTTCCCCAACGAGCCGATAATGACCGTCAAGGCGCCCGCTATCGAAGCGCAGCTTATCGAGACCTTTGTGCTGCTGACCCTCAACCACCAGACCCTTATCGCCACCAAGGCGAACAGGATAGTCCGCGCGGCTCAGGGCAGAGCGGTACTGGAATTCGGCTCGCGCAGGGCTCAGGGAGCAAGCGGAGCGGTTTTAGGCGCTCGTGCGGCGTATATCGGCGGTTGCAAGGGTACAGCCTGCACCATCACCGACGAACTCTACGGCGTGCCCGCGGGCGGTACAATGGCTCATTCGTGGGTGCAGATGTTCGACAGCGAGTATGACGCGTTCAAGACCTACTGCGAGCTTTATCCGGACAATCCCACTCTCCTTGTCGATACCTACAACACTCTAAAAAGCGGAATTCCCAACGCGATCAAGGTTTTTAAAGAGGTGCTTCTGCCGCAGGGCAAAACAAAATGTGCTATCAGGCTCGATTCGGGCGATATCTCGTACCTTTCAAAAAAGGCGCGTAAAATGCTCGACGCCGCCGGACTAACCGACTGCAAGATAACCGCGTCAAACGCGCTCGATGAAAAGCTCATACGCGACCTTATGATGCAGGGCGCTCAGATAGATACCTTCGGCGTGGGCGAGAGGCTTATCACCTCGTCAAGCTCGCCTGTTTTCGGCGGCGTGTATAAGCTCGTCGCGGTAGAGAACGCCACGGGCGACATCGAGCCCAAAATCAAGGTCAGCGAGAACACAGCGAAGATAACCAACCCCCACTTCAAAAAGCTCTACCGCTACTACGACCGCGAGAGCGGCAAGGCGCTCGCTGACGAGCTCTGCGTTTATGACGAGTTTGTTGACGACACAAAGCCGCACACGATCTTTGACCCCAACGCCACATGGAAAACAAAAACCCTCACCGATTTTACGGCAAGGGAATTGCTTGTTAAGGTGTTTGAAAACGGCGAGTGCGTCTACGACTGCCCAAGCATAGAAGAGATCGCCGCCTATTGCCGCGACCAGCTCGACCTGCTCTGGGACGAGGTAAAACGATTTGAAAACCCGCACGACTATTATGTCGATTTGTCAAAGAAGCTTTATGAGATAAAGAATATTCTTTTGAGTGTATACGGGTTGTAATCAGCTATAAATGTAGGGGCGGACCCGTGTGTCCGCCCGTTTTTATGCAAAGTTTTGTTTTAGCGGGCGGACACATGGGTCCGCCCCTACGAAAAAGATTAAATGTATTCCAAACTCTCTGTATCAAGCAGCGCTGTCCTCAGCGCCGGCTTGCACAGGGGGATTTTTTTGCCTTCTTTTATGAACAGCGGTATCTCGTTGAGCTCGACGTCAACGTAGTGAACGCCTTTTTTTAGCTTTTGC
>CADBXH010000029.1 GCA_902798605.1 uncultured Ruminococcus sp.
GTAATCAAATAATTGAATATTACAGCCTGTTCAGTCAATTATAAATTAGAAAGGTTTTGATTTTATGGCACTGGTACCTTATGTAGTGGAACAAACCAACCGCGGCGAGCGTTCCTATGATATTTTTTCAAGACTGTTAAACGACAGGATCGTTATTCTTAACGACGAGGTCAACAGCGCTACCGCAAGCGTTGTTGTAGCTCAGCTTTTGTACCTCGAAAGCCAGGATCCCACAAAAGATATCAGCCTGTACATCAACAGTCCCGGCGGAAGCGTTTCTGACGGTTTTGCCATTTATGATACAATGAACTACATCAAGTGCGATGTTTCAACAATTTGTATGGGTATGGCGGCAAGTATGGGAGCGTTCTTGCTTTCATCGGGCGCCAAGGGCAAAAGGATCGCCCTGCCCAACAGCACGATTATGATCCATCAACCTCTCGGAGGATATAAGGGTCAGGCGACCGATATGGAGATCCATACCAAGTTTATGCTCGACACTAAGGCGCGCCTGAACAGGATTTTGTCCGAGAACACGGGCAAGCCGCTTGATGTCATCAAGAACGACACTGAGCGTGATAACTTTATGGACGCTCAGCAGGCTTTGGAATACGGTCTTATAGACAAGGTAATCGACAAGAGATAAGGTGAGGAAAGCAAATGGCCAACAATAACAACAATAAGGAAATATACTGCTCCTTCTGCGGAAAGCCGCAGGATATGGTATTGCGCCTTATTGCGGGCAACGGCGCATATATCTGCGATCGCTGCGTTAACCTTTGTATGAATATTCTTGACCAATCGGGAGAAACATCAGACCTTGCTCCTGCAAAAGGCAAGCAGATCCCGACAGCAGAATTTAAGGAGAATGTACGCGACCTTATTAAACCTAAGGAGATCAAGGCGATTCTTGACGAGTATGTTATCGGTCAGGAGGACGCCAAGGTAACTTTGAGCGTAGCGGTGTATAACCACTACAAGCGCGCTATCTCCAACGACGACAGCATTGAGTTCGCAAAGAGCAATGTGCTTCTTTTAGGACCCACGGGCGTCGGTAAAACTCTCTTGGCTCAAACATTGGCAAAAGCTCTTGATGTGCCGTTTGCTATTGCCGACGCGACCACTCTTACCGAGGCCGGTTATGTCGGAGAGGATGTAGAAAACATCCTATTAAAACTCATTCAGGCTGCCGATTACGATATTGAGCGTGCCGAGCATGGTATCATCTATATCGACGAAATAGACAAGATCGCCCGTAAATCCGAGAACCCCTCGATAACCCGAGACGTTAGCGGTGAGGGCGTTCAGCAGGCTTTGCTTAAGATAGTTGAGGGTACGGTGGCGAATGTTCCCCCGCAGGGTGGCAGAAAGCACCCCCAGCAGGAGTTTTTGCAGATCGATACAAAGAACATCCTCTTTATCTGCGGCGGCGCCTTTGACGGACTTGAAAAGATAGTTGAGAAACGCCAGGGCGGTTCGGTTATCGGTTTTGAGTCTATCGTTAAGTCCAAAAAAGAGCTTGATGAGACCTACTGGATGAAGGATGTTGTGGCTCACGACCTTGTAAAATACGGAATCATCCCCGAGCTTATCGGCCGTTTGCCTGTTATTACAGCGCTCAGCGGACTTGATACCGAGGCGCTTGTTAAGATCCTCACGGTTCCCAAGAATTCGATCGTTCAGCAGTATAAAAAGCTGTTTGAGCTTGATAATGTTGAGCTTTACTTTGAGGACGAGGCTCTTGAGGCTATCGCCGACACCGCTCACGAGCAGCGCACGGGCGCGAGAGGTCTGCGCGGTATTATGGAAGGTATTCTTAAGGATCCTATGTTTGAGACTCCGTCAGACAGCTCGATTGAAAAGATAATTATCACAAAAGAAGTTGTCACCGACAACGCACGGCCGCAGGTCATAAGACGCAAGGAAAAGGCATCTTTTTCCGTGAAGCTTGCGAATAAGGCAACATCTAAACGCACAAAGCGCAGCTCTGCGTCGTAACTTCACAACAAATCAATAGTATTACACGGGCAATACGGTGGTTTTTGTATTGCCCGGTTTGTACTTTACGAAAGGATATAAAATGGATTTTGAAAACTCCAACACCCTGACTCTTCCTGTTTTACCGCTCAGGGGTCTTGTTGTTTTTCCTAAGTCGCTGATACACTTTGACGTCGGCAGAAAAAAGAGCATTACAGCTATTAAAAAGGCGATGGAAACTAACCAGCTCATCTTTCTGTCCGCTCAGATCGACGCTTCAAACAATGAGCCTAAGCTTATAGATTTATACAAAACAGGTGTTGTAGCCAAGGTCATTCAAATTCAAAAGCTCCCCGAAAACACCACAAGGATAGTTATAGAGGGCAAATACAGGGCAAGGATTGCTGCTCCTGTGTATGACAAGGGCTGTATTATGGCGGAAGTCGAGCCTTTGCCCGACGCTTTAACCCCTTCGACCTCGCGTGATACCGCGCTTATCCGTGCGGTGAGGGAGCAGTTTGAAAGATACATAGAAATCGCACCTAAAATGGCGCCCGATATTATATTTAAGGTCGCGCTTTGTAAATCAACAGGCGAGCTTGCAGATTTTATTATGGCTAATATGCCAATCGATTACTCTATAAAGCAGATGGTTCTCGAGACTATGGATCCCTACAACAGACTTGAGACCGTGCTTGACGAGCTTGTTAATGAGATCTATATCCTCAAAATCGAGGATGAGATCACCATCAAGGCAAAAATGAGAATAGACGAAACTCAGCGCGACTTTTTCCTAAGAGAGCAAAAGAGGGTCATCGAGGAAGAACTCGGCGAAGACGATAATCCGTCCGAAGAGGCGGAGGTATACGCCGAGAAGATCGCAGAGCTTAAGCTTGACGAAAAAAGCCAGGAGGTACTATTTAAGGAGTGCCGCAAGCTGATGAAGATGCCGTACGGCAGTCAGGAGGCTTCGGTCATCCGAACTTATCTTGACACTGTTCTCGATTTGCCGTGGAACACCTCAACAAAGGATAAGATAGTTATCTCAAAAATCCGCAGAGAGCTCAACAAAACTCACTACGGACTTGAAAAGATAAAGGACAGGATAGTTGAACAGCTCGCTGTTAAAAAACTCAGCGACAAGCAAAAGGGGCAAATCATTTGCTTTGTCGGACCTCCGGGCGTCGGAAAGACCTCGATTGCAAAGTCTATTGCTAACGCCATAGGCAGAAAATGTGAGAGGATCGCGCTCGGCGGCGTTAAGGACGAGGCAGAGATCCGCGGCCACAGACGTACATATATCGGTTCGATGCCGGGCAGGATAATGGCTGCCGTTCAAAACGCGGGCGCAAACAATCCTTTGATCATTCTTGATGAGGTCGACAAGCTGTCGGCTGATTATAAGGGCGACCCGACCTCCGCTTTGCTTGAGGTTCTCGATATTGAGCAGAACAACAAGTTTACCGATCACTATATCGATATCCCGTTTGATTTATCTAATGTGATGTTCATTACGACCGCGAACGATCTCGGGTCGATCCCCGCTCCGCTCAAGGATAGGATGGAGATCATCGAGATCAACAGCTATACGCGCGAGGAAAAGTTCAATATTGCCAAAAAACATCTTGTGCCGAAGCAGCTTGAGCTTAATGGATTTTCTTCTAAAGAATTAAAATTCACGAATAAATCATTGTATTTCCTGATTGATTATTACACAAGAGAAGCCGGTGTGCGTAATCTCGAACGCTGTATCGCATCCGTTATGAGAAAGTGCGCGGTCAAAAAACTCGAAGATAAAGTCGAGACGTTCAAGATCGACGAGAAATTTGCCGAGGAGCTTTTGGGCAACAAAAAGTATTTGCCCGATAATTACAGCAAAAAGAATGAGATCGGCGTTTGTAACGGCCTCGCATGGACTTCCGTTGGAGGCGAATTACTTCCTATTGAAGTCGCTGTGATGGACGGCAAGGGCAAGATTGAGCTAACTGGCTCGCTCGGTGATGTTATGAAGGAGTCCGCGAGGATCGCGATCACCTGTATCCGCAGTCACGCAGATGTGCTCGGTGTTGATCCCGAGTTCTATAAGAATAAAGATATTCACATCCACGCTCCCGAGGGTGCTGTTCCCAAGGACGGACCTTCGGCGGGTATCACAATGGCGACCGCCATTTACTCTGCTTTGTCCTTAAAGCCCGTCAGATGCGATATAGCTATGACAGGTGAAATTACACTTAGAGGCAAGGTTCTGCCGATAGGCGGGCTTGAAGAGAAGAGTATGGCGGCATACAAGCACGGAATCAAGCTCGTGCTTATTCCAAAGCAAAACGAGCCTGATATCAGCGAGATCGATCCCGCCGTAAAGGATAAGGTCGACTTTGTATGCGTTGAGGACTTTAAGGACGTTGTATCGCTTGCCGTGATCGATCCGGTAGAAGTCAGTGAAAAAGCGTGGAATGATATCAAAGTGCCTGTTCAGCCAAAGTCAAATTCAACGGTTGTAAGGCAATGAAGGAATGAGTTATGAATTTTAATGAAGTAAGTTTTGAGTTTGCCGCGGGAACTGTCGACCAGCTTCCCGAATCGGATATGCCCGAGGTCGTTTTCTCGGGACACTCAAATGTCGGCAAAAGCTCGCTTATAAACAAACTGGTTCAGCGCAAGGCTCTCGCGAGAGTAAGCGCTCAGCCGGGCAAAACCGCGACGATCAACTTTTACAGGCTGCAGGATTTCCGTATGGTTGACTTGCCCGGTTACGGTTACGCCAAGGTATCAAAGGCTGAAAAAGCTCGCTGGGCAAGCCTTGTAGAGGGATATTTATCAGCGCAGAGGAACATAAAGCTTATAGTTCAGATCATCGATATCAGGCACAAGCCGACAAAAGATGATTACGATATGATAAGTTTTCTTTATAACGCCAACGCGCCGTTTGTGATCGTCCTAACCAAAAAGGACAAGCTCAAAAAGACAGCCTATGAAAAGCGTATCGATGAAGTAATCGACGAGTTTCAGGATTATGAGGGCGTAGAGCTTATACCGTTTTCTGCGGTGACAGGCGACGGGCTTGATGATATCAAGGAAGTAATTGAGGATTATATAAACGAGGAAGAATAAATCAGGGGGCAAATAATGGAAAAGAAGCCGTTTATCACATTAGAACAGGCGAAGGATATTATAAAGGATATCCCGACGCCGTTCCATCTTTATGACGAAAAGGGTATTAGGGAAAACGCCAGAGCACTTTTTAAGGCGTTTAGTTGGAATAAAGGATATAAGGAGTTTTTTGCGGTTAAAGCGACTCCGAATCCGTATATTATGCAGATCTTAAAAGAAGAAGGCTGCGGTATGGACTGCTCGTCCTACACCGAGCTGCAGCTTTGCAAGGCTTGCGGTATTACAGGCGAGAACATTATGTTCAGCTCAAACGTGACTCCTGTAGAGGATATGAAGCTTGCGTATGATTTGGGCGCTTACATCAATCTTGATGACTACACTCACGTTGAGTTTATCAAAAAGGTCTGCGGTGTTCCCAAAACTATTTGCTGCCGTTATAATCCCGGCGGAGTTTTCAAAATGTCCGACAGTGAGGATAAGGTCCAGGTAATGGACACTCCGGGCGATTCCAAGTACGGAATGACCGAGGACCAGATGGAAAAGGCATTTATAGAGCTAAAAGAGGCAGGAGCCGAAGAGTTTGGTATTCATGCATTTTTGGCTTCAAATACGGTTTCTAACGGCTATTATCCGGAACTTGCGGGAATTCTGTTCAACCTTGCGGTAAGACTTCAAAAGAAAACCGGCGTACATATCAAGTTTATCAACCTCTCGGGCGGTATCGGTGTTGATTACAAGCCCGAGGAGCAGAAAAACGATATTGAAGTTATCGGCGAGGGAGTAAGGAAAAAGTTCGAGGAGATCCTGGTTCCTAACAATATGGGCGACGTGGCGATCTACACTGAGCTCGGCAGATATATGCTCGCTCCTTACGGTGCATTAGTTACTACTGCGATCCACGAAAAGCACATTTATAAGGAATACATCGGCGTTGACGCGTGCGCGGCTAACCTTATGCGCCCGGCGATGTACGGTTCATACCATCATATCACGGTACTCGGCAAGGAGAATCAGCCCTGCGATCATAAATATGATGTTACCGGCGGTCTGTGCGAGAATAACGACAAGTTCGCGATCGACCGTATGCTGCCGAAAATCAATATGGGCGATATTATTTATATCCACGACGCGGGAGCTCACGGCTTCTCAATGGGATATAACTACAACGGAAAGCTCCGCTCGGCGGAAGTCCTGCTCTGCGAGGACGGAAGTCATAAACTCATAAGAAGGGCAGAGGAGCCGAAGGATTACTTTGCTACCTTTGATTTTGCGGATTATAAAGAATTAGCAGAATAAATACAAAATATAAAAGACGGTTCAAGCTCTTTTTGAGTGAGAACCGTCTTGTTTTGTTTTAAAAGAGAGGGGAGAGGGTCAGTCAACGAATTTCTCAATACCGAGTATATAGTCGGCGGATACCCTGTAAAGACAGCACAGCGCTATAAGATGTCTTATCGGCAGCTCACGCTTACCGTTTTCGTATTTGCTGTACTGCTCCTGACGTGTGTGCAGGATATATGCGATCTGTTCCTGCGTGAACCCGTTTTCTATTCTAAGTTCTTTTAATTTTTTACAGTATTCCATAACAAAACCTCGTATTACAAATAGTATAATTTGTCTTTTAACATAATTATAACATGTTAGTATGTCCAAATGCAACTAAAATTTATGTTGACAGTACTGTTAATAATACAAGTCCCAATTATACAAAACGGTATTTTGATGTGGAAAGTCCGGTTTTTGCAAGATGAAAATACTGAATTTGATGTAAATACATACAAAATCTTGCAAAAACCATTCTGTTTATTCTGTTTTTGCTTCAAAAAATGAATAATTTAATTATAATCTTGCAAAATAATACTTGAATTATTTAGTAAAGCATAGTATTATGTTAACGATAAATATTTATTATTTTATGGGGTAATAAATATATAATAAAGGGCGTTCGGAGTGATCCGGACGCTTTTTATGTTGACGTTTGATAATCTATGCTTTATAATGAAATGTATGAAAAAGTATATTTTAAGATCGGTCAAGTTAATAGCTCTGATTATGGCTGTTTTGATCTCGGCCTTGTTCCTGCAAAACTATGTGCTGTGCCATCTTGATCACAACAAGGTGCGTATAGACGGGTTTTATCTTGAAGACAAGAATTCCCTTGATGTAGTATTTACAGGCGCGAGCGAGCTTTATACGGGCTTTTCTCCGGGACTTGCGTATGAAAAGTTTGGTTTTACAAGCTATCCGTACGCCACGGCATCTGTCACCGCCGGAGCGGCGCTTACTCAGGTAAAAGAGATACAGCGCACGCAGAATCCTAAATTGATAGTGATTGAGATAAATCCGTTTATTTATCCCGATGACAGCAACGAGACAAATGAAGGCAGTATCAGAAAGTATATTGACTGTGTTCCGCTCAATGAGAATAAAATCGAATATATTGAAGAGTTAAATCCTGAGCATAAGGAAGAATACTATTTTCCGCTTATAAAATATCATTCCTGCTGGGATGAATACCCTGGCGGATTAAAGTATCTCGGCACGCTTATTCAGCAGCATTTCCGCGGATATACGCTTTTAAAGGGCTATAAGTCAAATATAGGCAAGTGCGGCTATGACGAGGAGTATCTTAACAAACAGCTTGTAACGGATAATACCGAGGCAAGCTTGACAGAGTTCAGCGAGCAAAAGCTGCGCGAGTTGCTCCAGTACGGTAAGGATAATAACATTAAAATGCTGTTTTTCCGTGCTCCGCACCTTGAAAGAGAAGTCGATTACGAGAGCTTTTGTATGTCGAACCGAGCGGGAAAGATAATTAATTCATACGGTTTTGACTTTATAAACTTTGAGCGCGATCCCGTTACAATGTGGTATACGCCGGATTTGTTCTATAACGTTCAGCATCTTAATGCCTACGGTTCGGCAAAGTTCACCGAGTATTTCGGAAAGATACTTGTTGATAATTATGGTATAGGTACATCCGAGCTTACAGACGAGAAAAAAAGGAATTGGGAAGAAGCGGTTGATTATTATCATCAGTTCTATAAATGCTGTGATGACTTGCTCAAAGAGCGTCCGGTGGGTACACCGTCGATCATCAACGAGGAACACCCGGAATTAAACACCGATGTTATAGAAATAGCTGAGGATATGGACGGAACGGCAATTATCAAAGCTCATAATGAGTAAATAGGGTATAGAAATGAATTTGATAGGTACAGTTACTCTTGAAACTGAGAGATTGATTTTGAGAAAAACAATGGATTCTGATGTTGAGCCTATGTTTTATAATTGGGCAAACGACAAATGCGTTACAAAGTATTTGACGTGGTTGCCTTATGAAAGCCCCGAACAACTGAGGGCTACATATCATCAGTTTCTTATGGAAAACCAAGACAGACCAGACTTTTTTGACTGGAAAATAGTATTAAAAGATACAGGTGAGCCGATCGGTTCGATCGGGGTCGTTAAGATTATTGAAAATATAGACGCGGTTGAGATCGGCTATTGTTTAGGATATGATTACTGGCACAAGGGCATTATGACCGAGGCTTTTAAGAAGGTTATTGAATTCTTGTTTGACGAGGTAGGAGTCAACAGGATCGTAGCTCAACATGATGTGAACAATCCGAACTCAGGCAAGGTTATGAACAAGTGCGGTCTTATAAAAGAAGGAGTATTTAAGCAGGGCGGAAGGAATAATCTGGGCATTGTAGATGTTTGCCAGCACGCGTTGGTGAGAGAGGATTACCGCAAAGATTGTTAAATAATTAACAGGTGAGATGTAGTGGAAAAAAATTTAACAAGGGTGATAAAAGACCAGACCGACAGGGCATTATGGGAGGTAAAGAATGTGATCGATTGTGTGCCTGATGAGCTGTGGAGCAGAGAATACTGCGAAATGCCGCTCTATAAGCATATCTATCATATGATGCATTCACTCGATCTTTGGTATATAAATCCCAATGACCCAAGCTACCAAGAGCCTGATATACATATAGATAGCTTAAATAATCTTGATGTTAAAACTGAGCGGTTTATTTCAAGAACCGAGATGAATGATTACTATAGAGCTGTGAAATTTAAAATTACAGCTTATACAAATTTTCTCAACGATGGAATGTTAAACGAAAGACCTGTAGATTGCTCACATTCAAAATTTGAATTGATACTTGCGCAGTTCAGACATTTGCACACGCATATGGGAATGGTAATGGGTTTTATAATTGAAGCAACAGGTCAGTGGCCGACAGTGCTCGGACTTGAAAAACCGATACCCGAAGGGGACAATTATAATAAGTTTTGTTAAATATAAGGAAATGAGCCATAAATATGCCATTGTTCAATATATAGTAGATTATTTATATACATAGGTTTAGGCACTTGATTAGCTCATTTCCTATTTTAACTCCTACCCGAATTATACAAAATATTCATTTTGTATAATTATTCTAATTTAGAATTATACCTCTCTCTTTTTGTGATATACTATGAAAAACCAAACTTCTTAAATATCGAGGTAAGTTTATGGCAGTTGATTTTCGCGATGAGTCATTTCCTATTTTAAAAGATTATCTTTTTTATCAGCAAACTGTTCGTCAGAAATCCCCCAAGACAGTTGACGAGTATTTTTTGGACTTGCGTACGTTTTTTCGCTTTATGAAGGTTTACCGCAAGCTTGTTCCAAAGGACACCGAGTTTGATGAAATCAAAATTGATGACATCGATATAAACTTTTTAAAAAAGGTCGACCTTACCGACGCTTATGAGTTTATGAATTATCTGCAGCGTGAGCGTCAGCTGAACGCCTCCTCCCGAGCGCGCAAGTGTTCGAGCATCAAGGGCTTTTTTAAGTATATATCAAAAAAGAAGCATTTACTTGAAAATGATCCGGTCGAGGAGCTTGAACTTCCTAAAAAGAAAAAATCCCTGCCCAAGTATCTTACGCTTGAGCAGAGTATTGAGCTTCTTAATGCTGTTGAGGGTTCCAACAAGGAGCGCGATTACGCAATTCTTACTCTCTTCCTCAACTGCGGGCTTCGTGTGTCAGAGATGGCGGGCTTGAATTATACCGATATACGTACAGATAACACGATCAGAGTTGTCGGTAAAGGCAATAAGGAACGTGTTATTTACCTGAATAAAGCCTGTCTGGACGCGATAAACGATTATATGCGCGTCCGCCCTGTTGACGGTATCAACGCTAAGGATAAGACTGCGCTGTTTATCAGCCGTAACAGCAGACGTATGTCGGTCAAGACTATTCAGGCTATGGTTTATAAGTATCTTGAAAAAATCGGTCTGAGCGCGCAGGGCTACTCCTGCCACAAACTCAGGCATACTGCGGCAACGCTAATGTATCAGCACGGCGGCGTTGATGTAAGGGTTTTAAAGGATGTTTTAGGTCACGAAAACCTCGGTACGACCGAGATCTACACCCACCTGAGCTCTGAGCAGATGAAAAACGCCGCTGAGTCCAATCCGCTTTCAAAAGTACATAAGAAAGATGAAAGTTGACTTTTTTAAAATAATTGCAGCCATACTATAATGTGTATGGCTGCGTTACTTTTTATCTGTGTTTTTCAACGGTATTCTTTATCCACATAGCGGGTCGAACTACGCTGAGCGGCCCGTCAGGATCTCGCATAGCGCCTGTCGTAATATTAATAAAAATTGAATCTTTTGCAACAACTTCTCTTGGGCGACCGATATCCTTATTTCTTGAGGTATCAACATCTGCGCGAAGCGCCCATTCGACCGGTTTGCCATATTCATTAACGGTAGGGTGATTCTTCAGTTTATTATATAAATAATCAGTACCGTATGCTATTTTTGATGATTCGCTCGAGGTCGATGCAGGCAAGTATTTTTGAACCTCATCAATACTCAAAAGAAAGACTTTGTCTTCCGTTGTATTTCCGTCCACTGTACTGTAATAATCATCGCTTGCTTTGTTTTGGTTTTTAGTTTGAAGAATTGACTGTTGATCTTCTTTCGAGAATGTATTATTGATAAAATCTCCATTCAAATAATCCCTTAGAGAACTGGTCTCCCAGCATATATTTGATTCCCAGTCATCGGGATATCTTAGATAATCAAGGCAGTTCTTACTCACAACGAGCATCTTATCATCCTCTTGAGTAAGCACGAGCCATTCGATCGGTTCTTTGCCGTTATCTTCATTTCCGTCTTGCTCATAAGTACCAAGAGTGACATATTCTCTGAGCTTTGCGTTTATAGTATGGCAGTTTGCCGGTCCTGAGTAATAGTTATCTTTATAAAAAATATAAAAGTTCTTTTCCTCTCTAACATCTTTTGAATTTGGCGTAGTATACATCCAGTCAAATTCACCGTATTTATCTTTCCAACCCAAGGGGTCGTTTCCAAAACCGGTAGCATTCATAACTCCTTTGTTTTCAATCAAATTCCCCTCATTGTCCCTTAGGAAGAAAAGCGTGATATGCATTTTATTGAAATACTCTCTCCCCTGATTCAACGGATCGGCTGTCTGCGGATAATTTGAGACAAATGTATTCCATGTTTTTACATCTATATCTCCATCAACATACGTAAAGCTACCGCCTAAGTTGTAGTTTGATTCAGAAAGGATAAGTACAGGTTTACCGTTAAGGTTTTTGGTTTGACTTGAATTCTCAGCAGGTGGCGGATTATTTACCAAATAGTCAATAATTGAGTACAGATCGTGACACTTCATCATCCCGGTATCAGTTTTATTAGTACAGGGTACTTTGAATTCAGTACCCACATGATTGTATCCGGCAACATACTTGAGGTTTTTTGGTGAATCGCCATCAGATACAGTATCGCCTTTAACTATATAATCATAGGTTTTATTACCAAACTTTGTTTCCAAGTTATGGATATTACTTAAATTGCTGTCAGCAAAATCCCAAAATTCTTTTACTCCGAGTCCGTTGAATGTACGAACTTTATTTAGGTTATTTCCAAGCTTGTTGTCTATAACATTTTCTGTACCCAGATAGCATAATCTACCACCCATTGAGTAACCGGTAATGAATAGATTGTAATTTGGGAACTTTTTGACGTTATCTATTGCAAACCTCTTAGCTTGTCCATCTTGAACAGATACATCAAAAAGTCCTGATATGACATCTTCAACCTTATCCTTAAAGTCGCTTGTACCAACATAAACAAGTATAATGTTTTGCCCTTTTGTATAAGCAGCTGCATTAAAACCGGTAATATCTCCGTAATCATAGTCAATCAATTTGTATCCTTTGAGTTCATTAACCAACTTGTCTCCACCGGAGATATTGTTTTTATATTTGTCATCTATTAGTTTATCAAGACCCTCAATAGATTTTCCCTCAAGATTCTTTAGGTCGTCTTTATACGAAATATGATTCAGCAAAGCAAGCTGAAGATCGGTGACCTCATTGTAGACCTGTTCGTCGACTTCCGATGTTTCAGAAATATCATTAAAAATAGGATTGCAAGATGTAAAAATCAGAGTGAACAATAAAGCTGTCATAAAAAGAGAAAATGTTCTTTTCAAAATGTGTGCCCCTTTCCTATTGCTAAATATTTATTATAACCGCTCCGCCGATGTCCGTTATTGGCATATCTTGGCATAATACTTCTATATTGGAATTATATTGTTTGATAAACTCCCTGATTTTGTCATAATCGGGGTGTTTTTTTATATTGCCAAAAAAGTAAACCGTGTTGTCATCATAGAATCCCGCGCCGCCGATAAAGCCGTAGTCATAGCCTTTAAGTTCGATATGACCCTCGCTAATCGGCAAGACCTCTGCCCCGTTGTTTTTGAGCGCGTTTTCAATGGACTTGTCCGCGGTTATTACAGCGTTTTCGCTTATTTGTAGCGTTGAACAACGCGTATAGCCTTGATTAACATTGACCGTTTTTATACCGTTTGCTTTGCAGTAATCGAGCACGGTTTTGTCAACGGAATCAATCTTTCCGTATAATGTATTATTAAGATATAGGCAATTGAGCAGTATGTTTTCAGGGTACTTCTCCCCTGCTTTTTTAGCGCAATTATCGAGGGTGAATAACCTGTCATTAATGCGCAAGGCCTGCATATCAGCGTGGTATTGCTCTGGTTCGGGAAATGCTTCTATTTTCTCTGAAAGAATTATATCATACCCGAATTCGGCAAGTTCTTTGCAAAAACAGGGATATAAACCACTCATTAAGACGGTTTTCATACGCTTGCCGCCTCAAACGCCTCGCGGATATTCCTCACGCCAATCAGCTCCGCTTCATCGCAATGTACATTTTTCAGGTTGTGATACGGTAAAATTATCCTTGTAAAGCCGAGCCTTACCGCCTCGTTTATCCTCATTTGAGCCTGAGATACCGAGCGTATCTCCCCTGCCAAGCCGATTTCACCGAACACGACAACATTTTCATCAACAGGCGTATCTTTAAGGCTGCTGATGAGTGCCATGGCGATCGAGAGGTCGATCGCGGGCTCGTCCACCCTGAGACCTCCGACTATATTTATATACGCATCGTTGTTGGAAAAATAATATCCCGCGCGTTTTTCAAGCACTGCGAGCAGCATTGAAAGACGGTTGTAATCGTACCCCGTAGCCATTCTTCTGGCGTTGCCGTAGCCGCTTTGGGTCGCGAGTCCCTGAGTTTCCGCTAAAATCGGGCGTGAGCCCTCTATGGTGCACGTTACGCAGGTTCCCGAGACATTCTTCGGTCTTCCTGAAAGCAGCATTACGGAGGGATTTTCGACCTCCTGCAAGCCTTTGTCGGTCATCTCGAATACACCGATCTCATTCGTAGAGCCGTAGCGGTTCTTGACTGCGCGAAGTATCCTGCACGACATCTGCTTGTCGCCCTCAAAGTGGAGCACTGTGTCAACGATATGCTCAAGCACCTTTGGACCCGCGATCGAGCCCTCTTTGTTGACATGACCGACCACGAACATCGGGATATCGAGCCCTTTGGCGGTTCGCATAAGCATATTTGTACATTCCCTGACCTGCGTGACGCTTCCGGGTGACGAGCTGAGCTCGCCGAGGTTCATTGTCTGGATAGAGTCTATCATCACCAAATCGGGCTTTAAGCTCTTTATCTGCTCACACACGACTTCAACATCGGTTTCGGTCATTACAAAGAGATTTGGCGAGTCGACGTCAAGGCGATTTGCTCTTAGTTTAAGCTGGCGCTTGCTCTCCTCGCCCGATACATAGAGTATCTTTAGAGTGCTTCCCATATACTGACAGATCTGCATCAGTACGGTAGATTTTCCAATTCCCGGGTCGCCGCCAAGCAAAATCAGGCTGCCCTTGACTATACCTCCGCCGAGCACGCGGTTGAGCTCTTTACAGCCCGTGTCATAGCGGTGCTCGTCATCGGTTGATATCTCGGTTATTGAATCGGGCTTTGAATATGCGGAGAACGAACGTTTTTTTGATACGGGAGATGATTTTGAAGTGTCCTTTATCTCCTCGTTCATAGTGTTCCATTCGCCGCAGGATGGGCATTTACCGTTCCATTTGGGCGACTCATAGCCACATTCCGAGCATATAAAAACGCTTTTTATCTTTGCCATTTTTTCACGTCCTATGTATTATAATAATCTAAAAGCCCCGTTGTTATCGCAAAGGCGAGCTGCTTTTGGTAGCTGTCGCTTTTGAGCTTTTGACATTCCTCAAAGTTCGAGATAAAGCCGCACTCAACGATCACAGCGGGTTGATGTGTGTTTTTTAAGAGGTAAATACTTTTCCCTGCCGCCTTGCATTCCCTGTCAAGCCCTGTTTGAAGCAGAGAATTGAGAGAATACTTAACTTTTTGAGCAAGCATTTTGCTTTTGTCGTTATTCGGTGAATAAAAAATCTGCGAGCCGTGCGCTTTGCTGTCCGAAAACTTGTTTTGATGGATACTTATTATCACGTTGTTTTCATCGCAGTTATAAAGCTCGAGTCGAGCCTTCATATCGTTGAGCTTACGTTCCTTGACATTTGCGCCTTTGTCGGTGATAAAGCTATCATCCGTGCGGGTCATAGATACTTCAAAGCCGAACAGCTTTATCAGATCCGCGGTATCCTGAGAAATCGGCAGGTTTATGTCCTTTTCAAGCACGCCGTTGCACACCGCTCCCCCATCCTGTCCGCCGTGACCGGGATCTATTAGAATATGCGGCAGTTTTTCGAGCGGTTTTGCGGAGGTCTCGAGCTTGATTTTTGAAGTTGAAAGCAACATCAAGATCATAAACAGCGCAAGCAGGAGCAGTATTAATGTGATAAAAATAAATCTTTTTAGTCTCATACTAAAGAATACGCGGAACATATATTGCATATTACAGTTATTATACAACAAATAAAAACAAAATACAACTTGTGCGGTATAAAATAAAGTGATATAATACATATATTAAGATTAAGGAGTATGTTATGAAAAAACCGGGTAGAAATGACGCTTGCTGGTGCGGCAGCGGAAAGAAGTATAAAAAATGTCACATAGGTTTTGACGAGAAGATCGAGGAGATCGAGGCAAAAGGTCACATCGTTCCCGATCACGATATTATAAAAACCCCTGAGCAGATCGAGAAAATCAAAGAGAGCGCGAAGATTAACATCGCTGTTCTTGATTATGTTGCAGAGCATATTAAAGCCGGAATATCCACCGCGCAGATAGATCAGTGGGTGTATGACATCACAACGAAAATGGGCGGAGTACCCGCTCCGCTCAACTATGAGGGCTTTCCTATGAGCGTTTGTACCTCGATAAACGACGAGGTCTGCCACGGCATTCCGAGCCCTGATATCATTCTCAAGGACGGAGATATCGTCAATGTTGACTGCTCAACAAACCTCAACGGATACTATTCCGATTCATCGAGGATGTTTTGTATCGGTGAAGTCAGCGAGGACAAAAAAAGACTCGTCAATGCCGCTAAACAGGCTCTTAACGAGGGACTAAAAGAAGTCAAGCCGTGGGGTTTCCTCGGCGATATGGGACAGGCTGTCAACGATTATATAAAAAGTCAGGGCTATTCCGTCGTGCGTGAGGTCGGCGGACACGGTATCGGTCTTGAGTTCCACGAGGATCCGTGGGTAAGCTATGTTAGCGTAAAGAACACCGAGATGCTGATGGTTCCGGGTATGATGTTCACCATTGAGCCGATGATCAATATGGGCAAGCCAAACGTATTTACCGATGAGGAAAACGGATGGACGATCTACACCGAGGACGGTTCCCCATCCGCCCAGTGGGAGATTAAGGTGCTTGTTACTGAGGACGGGTATGAAATAATATCATATTAAATTATTTGTCAGAAAGA
>CADBXH010000030.1:0-16260 GCA_902798605.1 uncultured Ruminococcus sp.
GAGATTCATTCTCTTTTAATCTAATCTCTGCCATCTATCTTCCCTCCCATCTGCCATATGGCATGGGTACTTTGCATAATTTGCAATAGCTATTATACAATATGCAGTCAAAAAAGTCAATAGGAATGTAGAATTTTAGAAATTTTTTTGAAAAACGCTCGATTTATGGCTTAACAACAAGATTAATCAGCTTTTTGGGAACAACGATCTCTTTGATGATATTCATTCCCTCAACAGCCGCCTGAACCTTTTCTTCAGCCTTCGCGAGAGTCAGCAATTCGTCCTTTGAAGCGTCAACCGGAACATTGAGCTTTGCCTTGATCTTACCGTTGACCTGAACAACGATCTCAACTGTGTCGTCAACACACTTGCTCTCATCATACTCAGGCCATTCGGTCTCGGCAAGGATACCATCGCCCAAATTGCAAGCCTGATAAACTTCCTCAGTAACGTGAGGAGCAAACGGGTTGAGCAGGATAGAGAATATCCTGAGTTCTTCCCTATTGATCGACTTTGTGTTTGAAATATCGTTGATAAGCGCCATCAAAGCGGCGATCGCCGTATTGAACTTGATGTTCTCGATATCCTCGCCGACCTTCTTGATAGTCTTGTGGAACGCGCTCTCGAGCTCGGGACGGATCTTGTCGCCGTCGATTAGGTTGTTCTGCAAATTCCAGTAACGCTCAACGAACCTGCGGCAGCCGCGGATGCTCGCCTGGCTCCACGGAGCGGCCTTTTCAAAGTCGCCGATAAACATCTCATAAAGGCGCATAGTGTCAGCGCCGTATTCGTTGACGATGTCATCGGGATTGACAACGTTGCCTCTCGATTTACTCATCTTCTCGCCGTTCTCACCCAAGATCATACCGTGAGATGTACGCTTTGCGTACGGCTCTTTTGTGGGAACAACGCCGATGTCATAGAGGAACTTGTGCCAAAAACGGCTGTAGAGCAGGTGAAGCGTAGTATGCTCCATACCGCCGTTATACCAGTCTACAGGCGACCAGTAATCGAGCGCCTCTTTTGAAGCCAATGCCTCATTGTTGTGAGGATCCATATATCTGAGATAATACCACGATGAACCCGCCCACTGAGGCATTGTGTCAGTCTCTCTGTGAGCCTTGCCGCCGCACTTGGGACAGGTTGTTGTGATCCAGTCGGTCATCTTGGCAAGCGGAGACTCGCCGTTATCGGTAGGCTCGTAGGAATCTACCATCGGGAGCTTAAGCGGAAGCTCGCTCTCGTCTATCGGAACATATCCGCACTTGTCGCAGTGCACGATCGGGATAGGCTCGCCCCAGTAACGCTGGCGTGAGAATACCCAGTCGCGGAGCTTGTAATTTACCTTTGCGTGACCCTTGCCCTCTGCAGTGAGCCAATCGATGATCTTTACCTTTGCCTCATCAACAGTCAACCCATCGAGCATACCGGAGTTGACCATAATTCCCGTAGCGCATTCGGTAAACGCTTCTTCCTCAACATTACCGCCCTTTACTACCTCGATGATAGGAAGGTTGAATTTCTTAGCAAACTCCCAGTCACGGGTATCGTGCGCGGGAACCGCCATGATCGCGCCTGTACCGTAAGATACAAGAACATAGTCAGAGATAAAAATCGGGATCTCTGTATTGTTTACGGGGTTGATCGCCCTAACGCCGTCAAGCAGAACTCCTGTCTTGTCCTTAGCGACCTCTGTGCGCTCAAAGTCCGACTTGCGCGCGGCAGCGGCCTGATAAGCTCTGACCTCGTCCATATTTTTGAGTGTGTCCGCCCACTTTTCAATAAGCGGGTGCTCGGGAGAAATTACCATATATGTCGCGCCGTAAAGTGTATCGGCACGGGTAGTATAAATCGTAAGTGTATCGCCGGAGGTCGTAGTAAAATCGACCTCTGCGCCTGTGCTTCTGCCGATCCAGTTCTTCTGCTGAGCCTTTACCCTGTCGGGATAATCAACAAGATCAAGGTCGTTGATAAGTCTGTCGGCGTACTCTGTGATCTTGAGCATCCACTGGGATTTTACCTTATGAACGACCTCGGCGCCACAGCGCTCACACACACCGTTTACGACTTCCTCGTTAGCAAGCACGCATTTGCAGGAGGTACACCAGTTTACATTCATTTCTTTTTTATACGCGAGGTTGTGCTTAAAGAGCTGAATAAATATCCACTGCGTCCACTTGTAGTAATCGGGATCTGTGGTGTTGATCTCACGGCTCCAGTCGAACGAGATGCCGAGCGACTGGATCTGCTTTTTAAAGCGTTCAATGTTATTCTTTGTTACGATCTCGGGATGAATGTGGTTTTTGATAGCGTAGTTTTCGGTAGGCAGACCAAACGCGTCCCAGCCTATGGGATAAAGCACATTATAACCCTGAAGTCTGCGCTTTCTCGCAACGGTGTCAAGCGCGGTGTACGGACGGGGGTGTCCTACATGCAGACCCTGCCCCGAAGGATAAGGAAACTCGATAAGAGCGTAAAACTTTTCCTTATCGCTCTTTTCATCAGCGTGAAAAACGCCCTTTTCTTCCCAGATTTCCTGCCACTTGGGCTCTACTGATTTGTGATTATACTTCATATTTAAACCCTCCAAGAGAATTAATCTACTATTCCTGTTAAGTCAACGGGCTTGCCGTCCTGCCAGAGCCTGTCAAGGTCGTAAAACTCCCTGGCTTCCTGTGAAAAAACATTTACGATAACATCAACATAGTCGAGCAATATCCAGCTGTTTGAGCGGTAGCCCTCTATATGACTGACGGAAACTCCCGCCTTGTCAAGCTGATATTCTACCTCATCGGCAAGTGCCTTTACATGGGTTGAACTGTTACCTGTGGCGATAACCATATAATCGGCGATCACGGTAATGTCGCTGATCTCTATGACCTGTATATCAAGTCCGATTTTGCCGCTTATCGCCTTTGCCGCGGCTATCGCGGTATCATAAGAATTCATAATCTATTCCTTTCTATTCCTTTTCATTACAATATCATTATAACCGAATATCTCATCGGGATGTATCGCGCTCTCGAGAGAAGACAGCTTGTTTATCGTGAACTGATAGCTGAATATCATAGCGTCCTCAAGGCTTTTGCGCGACAGTTCTCTCATAACCTCTACCCCGTTGTAATCTCTGCCTTTGGCGGTGTAATCCGCGGTGTAGATTATCTTTTCGAGCAGGCTCATATTCGCCCTGCCCGTGGTGTGGTACCTTATCGCGTTTATTATATCAGGGTCGGTTATCCCGAGCTCCGTTTGAATATAAACGCTTCCGCTTATAGCGTGCCACAGCTTTGGCGCCTGTTTTTGAACATCGTCTAAGATTATACCACCGTCATTAATAATTTGCAACTGCCTGTCCTTGGGTATCTCCTTTGTGATGTCGTGAAGTATTCCGGCGGTATATGCTTTGTCAACATCGTCGCCGTAAAGCTTGGCAAGCTTTACCGCCTCATCGGCAACATTTACGCTGTGCTCATAGCGGTAATCACCCATAAGCTCTCTTATAATCTTTTTATAATCGGGATTTTCCATCATATCACTTCCGATATAAGTTTTTCTCGGTTATATATCCATAAACCTCAGGGGTTATCATATCCCTAATCTTTTGATAATCGTCTATGTTATCCCTGACATATGTTGAGGACGCGGTGTCAAAAACGGTTTTTGAAAGCATAAAAATCCTCGCGCCCATAGGCTTTATCACATTTTCGGCGTACTCTTCCATCTTTTCAAAATCGGAATCGACCCTCGGTACGCCGATAATGTTAGCCGTTTCAAAAATCGTCTCGGGCTCTCTCCATTTGTCGAGAGTCAAAAACATATCCGCGCCCGTCAAAAGAAAAAGCTCGTCATTCGGATTTTGTTTTTTTAATTCAAGCAGGGTCTCATATGTATAGCTCTTCCCCTCGCGTTTAAGCTCGATATCCGACGACTCCATATTTTTATGATCCTTTAAGGAAATGTTGATCATTTCGAGCCTGTCCATACCGCTCGCCAACTCTTTATTGGATTTATGCGGAGGCGTGTTGTCGGGGATAAACAAAATCTTATCGAGCTTTATTTCATCCAAAACGAGCTGACCGAGCCTGATGTGCCCTAAATGGATCGGGTTGAATGTCCCGCCGAAGATTCCGATTTTGCTCATTTCTTTTTAACCTTCGGCAATGTGATCTTCGGTTCATCGGGATTCGGTCTGTAGAGCACAAACTTTGAACCGATCACCTGAACTACGTCAGCTTTGCATTTTTCCGCTATAATATCAGCCGCCTCGCGCGAGGAATACGCGCTTGTTTCAAGCGTTTTGGCTTTTATGAGCTCCCTCGCGGTCAGCGCGGTGTCCGCCTGCATAATTATATTGTCAGTGATCTCTCCCTTGCCGATGATAAGGATAGTTTCCATACTATTGGCAAGACCTCTGAGATACGCGCGTTGTTTACTTGTTAGCATAAAATACCTCTGTTATGAAAATTCTTTTTCAAGCTCTGCTTTGAGCTTTCTTAACGCCTTTCCACGGTGACTGACTTTATCCTTTTCCTCCGCGGTAAGCTGGGCAAAGGATTTATCGCCCTGCATAAAAATCGGATCATAGCCAAAACCGCCGTTGCCGATAAAGCTGTATCCGATTTTACCTTCGCATCTTTCTTCTATGTCTATCCTTTTGCCGTCGGGCAAAATGCAGCAGATAGCGCAGGTATAGTGCGCCGTTCGCTCTCCATCGGGAACACCCTCTAATTTTTCAAGGATCTTTGCGGTGCGGTCCTCGTCCGTTACGCAGTCCTCGGGGCTGTAGCGGGCCGAGAATATCCCGGGTCTGCCGTCAAGAGCGTCCACACAGATACCGCTGTCGTCCGCGACCGCGGGCATACCTGTCTTTTCAAAAGCTGCGTTAGCCTTAATAAAGGCATTCTCCGAAAAAGTTGTGCCTGTCTCGTCTACCTCGTCGAGAACAACGCCTGCTTCTTTTGCAGAAACTGCCTCTATCCCGAGCGGGTTTAATATCCTTTCAAGCTCAACAAGTTTTTTTGCGTTGTTGGTAGCAATAATAAACTTCATCAAATCACTCCGTCTCGGCAAACAATGCCTTTGCGAAATCTTCGGCATTGAAGGGCTGTAAATCGTCAATCTGCTCGCCTACGCCGATATATTTAACCGGGATACCGAGTCCTTCCTTGATAGCAAGCACGACTCCGCCCTTTGCGGTTCCGTCAAGCTTTGTGAGCACGATACCGGTGATTCCCGTTGCCTCTCTGAACTGCTCCGCCTGATTGACAGCGTTCTGTCCTGTAGTAGCGTCAAGCACAAGGAGCTTTTCTTTTGCGGCGTCGGGAAGCTCGCGGTCAATGACCCTGTTGATCTTCGCAAGCTCGTCCATAAGGTGCTTTTTATTGTGAAGTCTGCCGGCGGTGTCGCAGATAATAACATCCGCTCCTCTCGCCTTTGCGGCGGCGATAGCGTCAAAGATAACAGCGGCGGGGTCGCTGCCCTCTCCCTGCTTGATTATCTCGCATCCGCTGCGCTGAGCCCAGATATCAAGCTGGTCGATAGCGGCGGCGCGGAAAGTATCGGCAGCCGCCAAAAGTACCCTCTTGCCCTGATCGGACAACTGCTTTGCAAGCTTGCCGATCGTAGTGGTCTTGCCTACGCCGTTAACGCCGATCACAAGGATAATAGACGGTGAGGTCGAAATATCGAGCTCCTCTCCGCCCGAAAGCATCTCTGTGATGATGTCCTCTAATAGTCCGCTGATTTCTGACGGGTCGGTTACGCCTTCCTTTTTAACTCTTACTCTTAATTCATCGCAGATTTTTTCCGCGGTGGGAACGCCTACATCACCCATAACAAGGAGTTCCTCGAGTTCTTCAAACAGCTCCTCGTCGATTTTGGTAAAGGACTTTAGCATCGAGTCGATTTGTCCCATTACCGCGTCGCGAGTCTTTTTTAATCCCTCTTTGATTTTACTGAATAATCCCATAATTATGTTCCTTTATTATTTATCTAAGCCGAGTTTTTCGGCAACTTCTGTTGATCGCAGTTCAAGCAGCTTTGATATACCCTCGTCCTGCATAGTAACACCGTATAACACATCCGCTTCTTCCATTGTTCCGCGCCTGTGTGTGATAAGAATAAACTGGGTCTTGCCGGTCATTCTTCTCAGGTAGCTTGCGAAACGGAATACGTTTACATCGTCAAGCGCCGCCTCGATCTCGTCCATTACGCAGAACGGAGCAGGTCTGACCTTCATAATAGCGAAGTAAAGCGCGATCGCGACAAGCGCTTTTTCACCGCCGGACAGCGCGTCGAGGTGAACGACGATCTTACCGGGAGGATGAACAAGTATATCAATTCCGCTTGTCAGGATATTTTCGGGGTCTGACAGCGAAAGTGAAGCCGTACCGCCGCCGAAAAGCTCCTTGAACGTGCGTGTAAAGTTGTTGTTGATCTGATCAAAGCTCTCAACAAAGACTTCTTTCATCTGCTTTGTTAGGTTAGTGATCAGCTTTTCTATCTCGCTCTTGGATTTTTCAACATCGGCGACCTGAGCGCTCATAAACTCGTATCGCTCGGAAACCTCTTTGTATTCCTCAATAGCGCTGACGTTGACGGTGCCAAGAGACTTAATGCTGCGCTTTAATTCATTAAGTCGCGACTGAGCCTTTGAATTATCCTCGATCTCAATAGCGATCTTCTCAGCCTCTCGCTTTGTGAGCTCGTACTCATCCCAAAGCTTAGAGATGATATTATCATAATCCTTCTGGATATTGATCTTTCGCTCTTCAAGCCTTGCAAGCTCTCTGCCCGAAACCTCACGCTCGTTGTTCTTGTCGCGCTCAACGTTTCTTATCTCAACGCCGCGCTTTTCGAGCAACTCACGCTGAGATGATATAGCTTCGATCTGCTCGGTGATGGACTTCTGAGTATTTTCAAGGCTTTCTATATCACTTTGATAACTTGCGATATCGGCATTGATCTCTTCTATCGTTTTTTCAATCCCCTCGATCTGGGCGAGCATCATTGCCTTACGCTTATCGTTGCCCGAACCGGCGTTACGCGCGAAAACTATCTCGGAATTCAGCGCGTCAATGTCCTTTTGAGCGGTAACGATTTCAAGGCGGATGTTTTGCAGCTTAACGCTCAGCTCCTCGCGCTTTTTAGTAAGCTCTGCGCGGTTTCCCGTTACGGAATTTACGCGATCCTCGATCTCAGCGATCTTAACATTAAGCTCCGCAAGCTTTGCCTTTGCGTCCTTTTGACCCTCTTTTAGGTTTTCTATCTTGTCGGCGCATTCGCCAAGCTCCTGCTCGGCACTCTCAACCGCCGCCTGTGTGTTATTTATCTCGTTATCGCAGGCGCGTTTTTCGGCTTCGAGCCTTACAAGATCCTGTTGCTTGTTAGAAAGATCCGCGCGATAACCGAGCAAATCCGCCTCAATGGCAGCGTATTCACGGTTGACCTGTTCGCTCTGCTTTTGCGCGTCCTGCGCTTTTTTGCTTAGCTTTTCAGTCTGCGATTTAAGCTTTTTGATCTCGGACTGACGGCTGAGCATTCCGGTGCTCCTCAGCTGAGAACCGCCTGTCATTGAACCGCCGGCATTAACGACCTGACCATCCAAGGTTACCACCTTAAAACGGTATGAGTACTTTTTGGCGATTGCCGCCGCGCTGTTGAGGTCATCGGCGATAACGATTCTACCGAGCAGTGACCCGAGTATTTTAGAATACTTTTTATCACAGGAGCAAAGCTCGGCAGCTACACCTACAAATCCGTAACAGTCGTCAAGACCGTTTTCCTTTAGCTCTCTGGGCTTGATAGTATTGATTGGCAGGAAGGTCGCTCGTCCGCCGTCCGTGCTTTTCAAGTATTTGATAGCCTGCTTTGCGTCGTTATCGTTTTCGACAACGATATTCTGCATAGCCGCGCCGAGAGCGGTTTCAATAGCGACAGCATACTCAGACGGTACTGAAATAACCCTTGAAACAGGTCCGCAGATTCCTTTTAATTTGCCGTTTTTTGAAGCGTTTACAACCGACTTTACGCTCTTTGAAAAGCCTTCAAGATTTCGCTCGAGGTTTTCAAGGAAGTCGATTTTTCTTTGATGCTCTCTTAAATCGAGTCCGAGCTTTTCGCTCTCAGCCTTTAACTCAGCGCGTTTTTTATCCTTTGAGCCGAGCTTGATACTCAATCCCTCAATAGAATTTTCAAACGACTGAACATCCTCATTCGCGGATTTGATATCCTCATCATACTGCGTTTGAAGCTCGACAAGCTCATTTAATACGGTCGTCTTTTCTTCAATAGTCTGATGTAAGACCTCTGTTCTCGATTCAAGCTCCGCGATACCCGTGTCCGCGGTCATATCAATTACTCTCGCGTCTGCTGACTGAGAGGTAAGCGCAGAAAGCTCGGATGTCAGGCTTTGCAGCTCGTCTCCGCTTTTGCTTGAATCCATATTGATTTCGTTAAGCTCTTCGGAAACCTCGGCGTATTGCTTTTGCTTGCCCGTTATCTCGGCGTCAAGAGATGTTATCTTCTTCTGCTTATCGCTTATACTCTGTTCTAATTTTGACAGATCGTCATCCGCCCTGTTTATCTCTCCTTTGATGCGCTCAATATTCTCGTTGTGGTGGAGAATATCATTTTCTGCAACAGAGATTGATGAACGCTTCTCTGCAATCTCGGAATCGAGCTTTGATATCTCTGCTCTGAGCGAGTCTGCCTTTGCGGATAATTCGCCGTTCTTCTGATAAATCTCCTCAGTCTCGCTCTGTATCTCTGCCAAAGCCTGCTCGGCTTCGTCATACTGAGCGCGGGCGATCGAGATTTTTTCATCTTGTTCTTTAAGATTATCCTGACTTTTGTCGAGCGAGATAAGCCAAAGAGCAATCTCAAGTCCGCGTTTTTCCTCGGAATACTCCAAAAACTGCTGAGCCTTTTCGCTCTGCTTTTTAAGCGGACCAACGCGCTCCTCGAGCTCGGTCACGATATCGCGGAGTCTGAGCAGGTTATCCTCGGTGTTTTTCAGCTTCCGCTCCGCTTCGATCTTGCGGTAACGGTAACGCGAAATACCCGCGGCTTCTTCAAATATCTCACGCCTGTCCTCACTTTTTGAAGAAACGATGCTGTCGATCTTGCCCTGACCGATCATAGAATAACCGTCACGGCCAAGACCGGTATCCATAAACAGCTCGTTGATATCCTTCAACCTGACAGCCGCTTTGTTTATAAGATACTCGCTTTCACCGCTGCGGTAATAGCGGCGGGTAACGGCGATATCGTCGCCGTCAAAATCAAGAAAGCGATCCGAATTGTCAATATTAAGAGTAACCTCGGCGTAGCCTGTGCGTTTGCGGGTATCCGTGCCGTTAAAAACGACATCCTCCATCTTTGAGCAACGAAGGCTTTTCGGCGACTGCTCGCCCAAAACCCAGCGAATAGCATCGCTGATGTTGCTTTTACCCGAACCGTTGGGACCTACTACCGAAGTTATCCCGTGTTCAAAGGATAATTTAGTTTTATCCGGAAAGGTTTTAAAACCCTGAACCTCCAGAGATTTTAATCTCATCTTATTTCCCCTATTTTAATCTGGTACTTTGAAAGGTCGTTGTCAAAATTCACGGTGATGTCATAACCCAAATCATTAAACTTTTTTAGGTTACTCTTTTTTTGACCCAAAAACTTTGACAGCGACTTTTGATTTATAAATACATCAAGTTTTTTTGATGAACAATCTTTACTTAATTCTATAAACGAATTATAGAAAATCCTAGCTTCGCACAATTCCTTAAAGGCCGGATGATAATTGCCGCCCAAGCTTTCATTAACAAGGCTGTCGGAATAATGCAGACCGAGCCTGATCACCTTGATATTTGCAGATTCAAACATCACTATAAGCTTTGCGCACAAGTCAACGCTCTCATCAAGCGTATAAGGATTGTACTGACCCGAAGTATAAAGATCAGCCAGCGCGGTGTTTTTCATAATGACCGTTGGGTAGATCCGCACGGTATCGGGCTTTAGAGCGATAAAGCTCTCGGCGGTTTTTATATCCTTTTCAAAATCCGAGCCGTATAAACCGGTCATCATTTGAAGCCCGAGCGAAAAGCCGTTATCTTTTATAAGCTTTGACGCCTTTACAACATCCTTAGCGTTATGTCCGCGGTTGTTTAAATCTAATACAGAATTATCCATAGACTGTGCGCCGAGCTCGATCGAAGTCACGCCGTACTCTTTAAGTACAGCCAAAACCTCATCATCGATACAATCAGGGCGCGTAGATATCCTTATCCCCGAAAAACGATTTATAAAAGGTTTTGTCGCGTTCAAAAGCTCGAGCATATAAGCTCTGTCGATCGCGGTAAAGCTGCCGCCGAAAAATGCTATCTCGGTGTTCTCAGCTCTCTCGCCCAAATCATCAATTGCTTTTAACAAAGTCTTTTCTACATCCTGCGCGGAAGGCTGATATGCCTGCCCGGTAATGCTCCTTTGGTTGCAAAAGCTGCACATATGCGGACATCCGTTGTGCGGGATGAAAATCGAAACGTTAGCGTGTTTAATAGCCCATCAGCTCCAAGGCTTCCCTTGCAGCCTGCTGCTCAGCCTCTTTTTTGCTTTTTCCGCCGCCCTTGCCGATGACGTTGCTGTTGAGGTGAACCTCCACAACAAAGTGCTTGTTATGGTCGGGACCGCTCTCGTCAACCAAAACATACTGGAGCCTTTCGCCCGGATTTTGCTGAACGATCTCCTGCAGGGTTGTCTTGTAATCCTTGACGCGCTTTACCTTTTGGTTCTTGATCGCGGGGATAACAAAGCTGAGTATGTGCATCGACGCGGGCTGGATACCTCCGTCAATATAGATCGCGGCGATAAGCGCCTCGAAAGCGTCGGAAAGTATCGACGGTCTCTCGGCTCCGCCGTTGTTGCGCTCTCCCTTGCTGAGCACAAGGTGCTTGCCCAAATCGATCTGCTTCGCGAACTCGTAAAGCGACTTTTCACAAACGAGCGAAGCTCTTAGTTTTGTAAGTCCGCCCTCGGGAAGATCGGGGCAGTTCTTGAATATGTAATCGCTTACGACGATCGACAGCACAGCGTCGCCCAAAAATTCAAGGCGTTCGTTGTACTTAACGTGCTGAGCCTTATGCTCGTTGGCATAAGAAGAATGAGTCAGCGCCTCGTTCATAAGCTCAATATTGCGAAAACGATATCCGATTTTTGCTTCTAATTCTGTCATTTTGATAACTCCGATGAAATCTCTTTAATCGCCTCTGCCTCTACATAGTCCATAGAGAGCTTGACAGCATTTTTAAGCGTGACCGCCTTTGAATCTCCGTGAGCCTTGAATACAGGCTTTGAAGCTCCGAGTATAGGCGCTCCGCCGTATGCGTTGTAATCAAATTTTGTTTTGAATTCTTTTAAGTCCTTCATACATAATGCCGCGGCAAGCTTACCCTTTGCGCTATCGGTAAATAAGTGCTTCATCTTCTTCATAAGTATGATTGCAACACCCTCGTATGTCTTTAGGATAAGGTTGCCCGTAAAGCCGTCACAAACCACAACATCGCATACGCCCTTGGGGATATCACGACCCTCAACGTTGCCTACAAAGTTGAGGTTGCTTTCTTTTAAAAGCTTGTAGGTCTCCTGATAAAGCTCATTGCCCTTGTGCTCCTCTGTGCCGACATTGGCAAGAGCAACTCTCGGTTTACATACTTTCATAACCTTTTCCATATATACAGAGCCCATAAGAGCGAACTGATACAGCATCTCGGGACGGCAGTCAACATTAGCTCCGCCATCGAGCAGCATAAAAAAGCCTGTCTCGCTCGGGAGTACCGGAGCAAACGCGGGGCGTTTGATGCCCTTTATCCTTTTTACGGCAATAGTCGCGCCTACGCAAAGCGCGCCGCTGTTGCCGGCGCTGATAAACGCGTCACCCCTGCCCTCGTTGAGCAGCTTAAAGCCGACCGCCATAGAGCTGTCCTTTTTGGTTTTCAGCACAGCGTCAGCCTTGTCCTCCATTGTGATGACCTCAGAGCAGTCCTCTATTTCGATATTGTTCAGGGAAATATTGTTTTTCTCGGCAGTCTCACGGATGATTTTCTCATTTCCCGTGAGGATGATGTTCGCGCCGAGCTCCTCAACCGACTGCGCGCAGCCCTTGATGATCTCAAGCGGAGCGTTATCGCCGCCAAATGCGTCTACTATGATTTTCATATCAGTCACCTATACCCTCTAAATATTTATTAAGTGAGTTGAGCGCTCTTTGGGAGTATGCCGCACCCCGCTCTTTTTTATCCCTCGGTCTGTTTTCAAGCTCAGGCAATACGCCGAAGTTCGCGCCCATCGGCTGGAACTTTTTAACGGTCGGATCGGAAATATACGCGGACAACGCGCCGATCATTGTATCGTCAGGCAGCGTCATCGTTTTTTTATCTTCCAACACCCTGCAAGCGTTTATGCCAGCCATAATGCCCGAAGCCGCGCTCTCCATATACCCCTCTACTCCGGTTATCTGTCCCGCAAAAAAAAGATTTTTATTTTCTTTTACAGAATAATCCGAGTTGAGAATCTTTGGCGAGCAAATAAATGTGTTGCGGTGCATAACACCGTAACGGACAAATTCAGCCCTGTGCAAAGCGGGTATCATTGAGAACACACGCTTTTGCTCGGGAAATTTCAGATTTGTCTGAAAGCCGACAAGGTTGTACATAGTGCCGGCGGAGTTTTCCTTTCTCAGCTGCAATACCGCCCATGGTCTGTGCCCCGTTTTCGGGTCAACTAAACCCACGGGCTTCATCGGGCCGAATCGCAAAGTACCCTCGCCGCGCTGAGCCATAACCTCAACAGGCATACAACCCTCATAAACTTTCGGGTTATTTACATCAAAGTCGTGCAGAGGCGCGCGTTCGGCAGAAAGCAAGGCGTTATAGAAATTTTCGTATTCCTCTTTGTTCATCGGGCAGTTGATATAGTCGTCATCTCCGCCGCGGTCATAACGCGAGGCTGTAAAAGAGAACTCCGGATCAACGCTCTCGGCAGTAACAATAGGCGCCGCCGCGTCAAAGAATGAGAGTGATCCGCCAAAGCGTTTTTCTATATCCTTCGCTAAAGCATCGGAAGTCAACGGTCCTGTCGCAACGATAGTAATATCGCCGTCGGGGATCTCCGTCAGCTCTTTATTGATCACTTTTATATTCGGCTCGGCGTTTATACCCTCTGTTACAAGAGTCGCGAATTTTTCTCTGTCAACAGCCAAGGCTCCGCCCGCGGGAACTTTACACTTATCCGCGCACTTCATCAAAAAAGAATCGAGTACGCGCATTTCTTCCTTTAGCAGACCCGCGGCGCTTTCTATCCGCATAGCCTTCAGGGAATTTGAACATACAAGCTCGCCGAACAAATCGGTCTTGTGCGCGGGAGTTTTTTTGTCGGGCTTCATCTCGTAAAGCCGGGCTTCTATGCCTCGTTTGGCGATCTGCATGGCAGCCTCGCAGCCGGCAAGACCCGCGCCGATTACATTAATATGCATTACTTCTTTTCCGTTTTTTGTGTTTCGGTATAACCGCAGCCCTCTGCTGCGCAGAACAGCACAGGCTTTTTGCCCTTCTTTTTGTAAAGCACCTCGCCGCACTGAGGACATTTTTCGTTAGTGGGCTCGTTCCAGCTTACAAAATCACAGTCGGGATAATTAGAGCAACCGTAGAAAACTCTCTTGTTCTTAGTGTGCTTAACAATAATATCGCCGCCGCACTTGGGACAAACGGTACCGGTTTTTTCAACGTATTTCTTTATATTCTTACAGTCGGGATATCCGGGACAAGCGATAAACTTGCCGTATCTGCCGACCTTAACGACCATCCTGCGTCCGCATTTTTCGCAGATGATGTCGGTCTCGTCCTCTTTGAGCTTGAGCTTAACGCCCTCCATATCGGATTTAGCGTCCTTTAACGTCTGCTCAAAATCGGTGTAGAACTCATTAAGCAGCTCATCCCACTGAACGTCGCCGCTTTCTACGCTGTCAAGTTCCTCCTCCATCTGAGCGGTAAACTTGACATCCACGATGTTCGGGAAGCGCTCCTTCATCAGCTTAGTAATCACTTCGCCCAATTCGGTCGGCACAAGAGTCTTTGCCTCGCGCTTGACGTACTCGCGGCTTGTGAGCGTTGTGATAGTAGCAGCATATGTTGAAGGTCTGCCGATACCGTACTCTTCAAGCGTTTTGATAAGCGAAGCCTCTGTATACCTTGCGGGAGGTTGAGTAAAGTGCTGATTCTTTTTGAGCTCTCTGAGCTTTACGGGCATATCCTTTTCAAGGTCGGGGAGCTGTGATGACTTTTCCTCCGCCTCGTCCTTGCCCTCAACATAAAGCGCGGTAAAGCCGGGGAAAGAAACATAGTAACCCGAAGCCTTGAATGTATAGCCGTTAGCCTCAATATCCGCCTGAGTCGTCTTTTGAACGCACTCAGCCATCTGAGAAGCCGTAAAACGGCTCCAAATCAGCTTATAGAGCTTATACTGATCGCTCGTCAGACTCGACTTTATCTTATCCGGCTCAAGAGAAGGCATAGAGGGTCTTATCGCCTCGTGGCCGTCCTGAGCGTTTTTGCGTGATTTAAAGAACCTCGGCTTTGCGGGCAGATAATCGCTGCCGTAAGCCTGCTCAATGTACTTTGTAACTTCATCTATAGCGTAGTTTGAGATCCTGAGCGAGTCGGTCCTCATATAGGTAATAAGACCTGTCGCGCCCATTCCCTCGATATCAACGCCCTCGTACAGCTCCTGGGCGACCTTCATTGTGCGCCTTGACTGGAAGCCCAACTTTCTTGAAGCCTCCTGTTGAAGCGTAGAAGTTATGAACGGCGGAGCGGGTGATTTTTTGCGCGTGCCGTGCTTTACCTTTGTAACAACGTACTCCGCACCCTCTAAATCAGCCTCGATCTTATCCGCCTGCTCGGCGTTTTGGATCTTTATCTTGCCGTTTTTATCGGAATAAAGACTTGCAGAGAAAGACTTTCTGCTGCCCTTGGGGATAAATTTGGCGTCGATAGTCCAGTATTCCTCGGGCTTGAACTTCCTGATCTCGTTCTCTCTGTCAACGATTATCCTCAAAGCCACCGACTGAACGCGACCTGCAGAAAGACCTCTGCGGATCTTCTGAGAGATAAAGGGACTGAGCTTATAGCCCACAAGCCTGTCAAGGATCCTTCTCGCCTGCTGGGCGTTAACAAGGTCGGTATTGATCTCACGTGGATTTGACATTCCGTTTTGAACGCCTGTTTTTGTGATCTCGTTGAACTCCACGCGCTGGCAGTAGTCCTCGGGAAGTCCGAGAATATACGCCAAATGCCAAGAGATAGCCTCGCCCTCGCGGTCGGGGTCGGTCGCGAGATAAACGCTGTCGCTGTTATTTGCAAGCGTTTTGAGCTCTTTTACGAGCTTTTCTTTCCCTTTGATAATATCGTATTTCGGCGCAAAATTATTATTGATGTCAACGCTGAGCCTTGCCTTTGGCAAATCCCTTACGTGACCCATAGAGGCAACGACCTCATAATCCTTACCGAGATACTTTTTTATAGTCTTTGCTTTGGCAGGAGACTCCACAATTACCAAATCTGACATTCTTTTCCTCCTGTTTATTTGAGGCAACACCGCACAATTCGCGGTGCACGCCTTGCTTGAATATTATTTCGCCAGCTTGCCCAAAAAATCTCGGCAAGGCGTCAGCCTTACCTCAATTTATTTGTTCAATCTGACAAAAAATCTTGCTTTGCAATCCGCACACCTCAATTATGCGGTATTGCCTTAACAAAAAATCTTCTGCCCGGCTCCGCGCCGACAACTCCCATTATCTGGAGCTGGGTCAAAGCTACTGAAACCTTGAACACAGGCAAGCCTACCATTGCGGCGATCTCGTCTATGTGCACAGGTTCGGCAGATAAGAATTCATATACCTTTTTCATATCGCCCTCGAGCTTCAAGTCACGCTTGTGCTCGGGCTTAGCCTCAGCGGGTTTTGATTGTTCCGCTTTTGGTTTTCCGGATTTAGAGGTTTTGACTCCCTTGACGGGTATCTCCTCTATATCCATAAAGTTAAGGCTGTCGATGTCCTTGACTTCTTCATCTATATATATGTTGTCAAATGAAGACAAAATATCCATAAAATCGGTCACGGGTATCGCCGTGCCCTCTTTTATCCTTGTGTTTGAGCCCTCGTTTTGCGGACTGTTGTTGCCAAGCAAGGCAAACAACTCCTTACCCATTTCAAGGGCG
>CADBXH010000030.1:16324-17897 GCA_902798605.1 uncultured Ruminococcus sp.
CCCCGTCGGAGAGCGCCGCTATCAACCTGTTGCGCGCAGGAAACGGATAACCTATCGGCGGAGTATCGGGCGGGTACTCCGAGATAACAGCGCCGTCTTTAGTAATGGCGTCGCGCATACCTTTATTATCAGCGAGATAATTATAATTGATACCGCAGCCCAAAACGCATACGGTCCTGCCCTTTGCCGCGAGAGAACCACGGTGAGAAGCGCAATCAACACCGAGCGCGCCTCCGCTTACAATGATAACTCCGCATTTTGAAAGCGCGTAGCCGAACTTATAGGCGTTATTTGTGCCGTAAGACGACGCTCTGCGCGTTCCGACAATACCGATAGAAAGAATATTGTCGATATCCGGCAGTGTTCCTTCAACATACAGCACGGCAGGCGATGCATAGATATTGCGCAGACATTCGGGATAAGCCTTGTCATCAATACAAACTATCGAATACCCAAGCTCCTCGCAACGGCTGATGATCTTATCTGCCTCGTGGATCTTGACAGTCCTCAGCTTTTTAAGCTCCGCAGAAGTAAAAATGCCGCAAAAGCGCCACTCCTCCTCACCGCCTTGACAAAACTCGGCGATGTCATCGTAGAGCTCATAAAGTCTGTTTATTTTATTTGTATTATATCCGAGGACTATTGTGAGCCAGATCCAGTAACGGGCGTTTGAAGAAATCATTTTATCATTTCCCAAATAATAATCGACGCAGCGGTTGAAGCGTTTAGCGATTCCGCTTTTCCGCGCATAGGAATGGTTATTTTATGATCGCACGCGCTGACGGTCTCCATTTTAAGTCCGCTACCCTCGTTGCCGATAACCGTGACCGAATTCTCATCAAAAGAAATCTCGGTGATTTTCTCGGCGTCGCTGTCAACAACAGCGGCATAGGAAGTCAGCTGAGAGTTATCCGACAAAAAGCCCGGGATACTCTCTGCAATTATAAAAGGAAGCCTGAACACCGCGCCCATACTGCCGCGAACGACCTTTGGATTATAGATGTCACAGCAGTCGGCGGACATTATAACGCCCGAAACGCCAAACGCCTCAGCGCTCCTCAAAACAGTGCCGAGATTGTTTGGATCCTGTATATTTTCAAGCGCAAGGAATTTTCCGCCATTCTTTATTGTATCAAACTCAGTGACTTTGTCAAGTGTTTTTATTACGCAAAGCACCCCTTGAGGGCTCTGAGTGTCGCTTATATGGCTGAAAATCTCATCTGTAACAATAAACGATTTTTTTGATTTTCCGCATAACTGCGCTGTTTTTTCGGGATACTTGGCAAGCGCGTCCTCTGTTACAAAAACAGTATCTATCTGAGCGCCGCTTAAAAGCGCGTCATAGCACACGCGCACTCCCTCGGCAATAAAAAGTCCTGTTTTGCGCCTGTGTTTTGAACTGTTCTTTAGTTTTACGGTGTTTTTTATATTTGTATTATCTCTGCTTGTCAGATTTTGCATAACAAATCTCCGAATATAAGTAAAAGCGTTTGGAATCCCAAACGCTGATACAGTTAATTATGCATTTTTTGCCTGTTCAACAAGTGCTGTAAAAGCAGCGGGATCTGAAATA
>CADBXH010000031.1 GCA_902798605.1 uncultured Ruminococcus sp.
GCAGCGTATCTGTCACAAATCTCGCCGCTGCTATCAACAGAACCATTATCAACAAGAATCAAAATGAAATTATTATATGTCTGCGAAAGGATGCTGTCAATACATCTTTCAAGATAAGGCTCTGTGTTGTGCACAGGAACAATAATACTGATTTTTGCTTTCATTTTTTCTCCGGAATAAAAAGAATACTAAAATTGAAAATACGATTTCCACTGAGATATAAAGTCATCGATTTGCTGCTTCATACATTTGCTGACATCATCATTTTGGATCCAGCATTTGCTCCACTCAACTGCTCTTTTAACAGCTTCATCGAGATTCCATACAGGTTTCCAGTCAAATGCATTCTTCAGTTTCGAACAATCCAGCTTTAGATACGATGCTTCGTGGGGTCCGCCATCAGATTGGTCGATCCACCTGAGTCCGTTGCCCCAATGGTTTATAAACAGCTCAACTAACTCGCCGGTTCGACAACAATTGCTGTCATCAGGGCCAACATTGTAGTAGCCCTGATACTTTTTATCATCATACTGCGCCATCGCTAACATCATATAAACACAAACTGCTTCAAGCACGTGCTGATACGGACGTATCGAGTAAGGATTTCGGACTATAATCGGCTGCTCATTAATTGCGGCATTTACGCAATCCGATATGATTCTGTCTTTCCCGAAATCACCTCCGCCAATCACATTGCCTGCTCTCGCAGTGGATACCGCGATATCTCTGTTTTGAAAAAAGCTCTTTTTAAAACAGTGCGTTACTAATTCTGAGCAAGATTTCGAGTTGGAATAAGGATCATAGCCATCCAATTCATCGGTTTCTCTGTATCCCCAATCCCACTCCTTATTGTTATAAACTTTATCTGTCGTTATATTGAGGAATGATTTTACGCTTTCATTTTTTCTGACACATTCGAGAATATTAACGGTTCCCATAACATTAATCCCATATGTTTTTACGGGATCACGATAACTTTCCCGAACAATAGGCTGCGCCGCCAAATGGAAAACAATTTCCGGATTTGCCTGATCAAAAACCAATCTCAGTTTTTCAAGATCTCTGATATCTCCGTAATGAGAATCAATTTTGTTTTCTGTTTTGCAAATCTCAAAAAGCGACGGATTTGTGGGCACGCCATAACTAAAACCGGTAATATCAGCTCCCAATTGGGACAACACCTCGCATAGCCAAGTGCCCTTGAAGCTGGTATGACCGGTTATAAAAACTTTTTTGCCGTTATAAAAATCGGATAATGATATTTGCATTATTATTTCCACACTTTCCAAGGAGCCTGATTGCTTTCCCAAAGTTTCTCGAGAATATCTTTTTCTCTGTAGGTATCCATACACTGCCAGAAGCCTTTAAAAACATAGCTCATAAGCTGATTATCTCGTGCAAGCCGAGTCAGCGAGTCATTTTCAAATATAGTATCGTCACCGTCAATATAATCAAACACTTCGGGATTTAAAACCATATATCCGGCATTGATCGGAGCGCTGTCGGCAAAATTCTTTTCTCTGAAATTCTTTACAGCGTTATCCCCGCCTATATTCAAAAATCCTTTTGACGATTCCAACATAGTTGCTGTTAATGTCGCGATTTTGCCGTGTGACTGATGAAAACGATACAACTCATTTAGATCAACATTACATACAGCATCACCATACGTCATCATAAACGGTTCATCGCCGATATACCTTTGAATACGCTTTATCCTTCCGCCGGTCATCGTATTCAAGCCCGTATCAACGACTGTTACCTTCCAAGACTCACAGTGCTGATCATGGATAATCGTATCTTCTCTACCGTTTGTAAAATCGAAAGTAATGTCACAATTTCTAAGATAATAGTCGGCAAACCACGATTTGATCAAATGCTGTTTATAACCGGCACAAATAATAAACTCATTAAAGCCATAATGAGAATAACCCTTCATAATGTGCCACAGAATAGGCTTGCCGCCGATTTCTATCAACGGTTTAGGCTTATATTTAGTTTCTTCTGAAATTCGCGATCCAAAACCGCCCGCCAATATTACTGTTTTCAAATTATCTCACCTTTTTGATAACTTCGGATTTCTTATAATAACCCCCACTGCTTATACAGCTCGTGGATCTCGTTGATTCTTTTGTAATCCATATTTTTTGCGCTGTCGATTTCGCCTTTGACCTGGTCGCGGCGTTTTGTACCGGAATACCACATGCGTTTTGCCCAGCATATCGGCAGCAAAACCGGATATTTTTTGAGCTTGGGGTAGCGCTTTTCCATTGAGCTTTTTGGAGGGAAAGCGCGTTTTATGACATATCCAAATGTGCCCGGCTTCTTTTCGTTACGCATCGCTTCATTGTTCATAACAAAGTTATCGCTGTTTCCGTAGGCGCCGCAACCGATAATATATTCGCCGAATTTTGCGTAAGAAGCATCGGGATAATTGATTTTCTTTCCATCAAACCAAGCACACGCCAGTGTATATGCCTTCTCCGCAAATGTCGTCAGGCCAAGCGATTCAAAATCGTCTCGGATAATATCCATATTCAGATTGTTATAATAAGCATTGCGGTATATCCACAAATCAAGAAATGCTCGAACACCGATGCCTCCGTCATCTTTTAGATGCTTAGCCATATGCGCCACCATATAGACATAAAAAAACTCCCTGTCCATCTGACTGACATATTCGCATCCTTCAAGCTTCTCTTTGCGATTCCAAATGTATTGGCGGCCTGATTTGTTGTTGATGACCTCGTTCCAGTTGTCCTCATACATAAACAAATTCTTATGCATTTCGAGCGTTTGAAACGGCTCCTTTGAATATACGTTATCCTTCTTGCCGCCATAGGAAACCGTCTTGAAGCCGTGAGAGAGAATAATTTTGTGGATCTTTTCCTCGTCGGCTGTACGAATAAAAATATCCGTGTCCGCCCTGCTGCGCAGATCCGTGCGCGGATAAAGCTCTTTCATTATCCAACCCTTGAGCATTATCGCGGAGATCTTTTTCGCTTCAAACTCCGAGATCAGACTATTTACCTCGCTGATTTGATTCGCGTCCTGCATTACAGTCGCGATAGAGTTCTCCTTCAACCGGGCAAGAACTTCTCTTGTCGGCTGTTGCTCTTCGGGCATCATCACCGCGGCTTCCAGTATTAAATTAATGACTCGATGAAACTCGGAAAGCCTTATCATCTCTGTCCAGCGGATATCACTGCCTTGATATGGCTTTTCTGTTACTGCTGATTTTAGCAAACCGACAAAATCAGCGATGTCTTTTTGCCGCATGATGCGCTCCTTCTTTTTTGCATACGGTTCTATATATTTTGCTGATAATCAAATATATCAGGATCCCAACTAATGCTCCCAAGGTGTTGTTGAATAAATCGTCCAACTCAAAAAAGCCTGATTTTAACAACAGCTGACTCACTTCTATCATCAACGAAAAAGCGAATGATATAATCAATGGGATTATCACTTTGTGTTTGTTTTTGAACACCGCGGAAAGCGTAAATCCTACCGGAATAAACATTAATATGTTTTGCAAGGTCGTTTTTAAAACAGACCTGCTGTGTTCAAGAAAAATATGCCGATAACAGCTAAATAGTTCAAGATTATAGTTGTCCGTCAAATCCGTGTGCATCCGCCTGCCGAGAACAGTCAAAAACAGCACAAACGCTGCCCAAACAAACAGCACGATACAAGCCGCAAGCTGCGCTTTATCAAACCTGCCTTTTCTGCGCATCATTATAGCGAAAACTACGCCAAACGCAACAATCAGCAAGTCGATAGTCAGGCAGATAAAGAATTGTAAAGGAAAGTAGGTGTATAGCGCGATTATGGGAGAAAACATTTAATCCCTCTTGAACAAATCCCTTGTATAGACCTTGTCCTCTACATCTCCCAAAACATCCGCGTCGAAGCGGTTAGCGACAATAACATCACTCTGCGCTTTGAATTTATCGAGATCGTTTACGACAACAGAATGATAGAACTCGCTTCCGTCATCCAAGGTTGGCTCGTAGATAATTACAGGGATACCTTTTGCTTTGATGCGCTTCATAACTCCCTGGATCGCCGAAGCGCGGAAGTTATCGGAATTAGACTTCATTGTAAGGCGGTAAACTCCGACAGTTTTCGGATTCTTCGCAATGATTTGGTCTGCGATAAAGTCCTTGCGTACTGTGTTAGAATGAACGACCGCCTCGATCATCGTCTGCGGTACATCCTTGTAATTTGCGAGAAGCTGCTTAGTATCCTTCGGCAGGCAGTAACCGCCGTAACCAAAGCTGGGGTTATTATAGTGACCGCCGATACGCGGATCCATACATACGCCGTCAATGATCATCTGGGTATCAAGCCCTTTGCTCTGGGCATAAGTATCCAGCTCGTTGAAGTAGCTTACTCGAACAGCTAAATATGTATTTGCGAACAGCTTTATCGCCTCCGCTTCTGTCGGGCGAGCGATCAAAATCGGGATATCCTGCTCGGGCTGACCGGCTCTCTTTTCTTCAGTCCTTGCCCCTTCAAGCAATAATTCGGCGAATTGCTCGGCAACTTCCCTCTGAGCGTCATCTGCACCGACAACGATACGGCTGGGATGGAGATTGTCATACAGCGCCTTTGATTCTCTGAGAAACTCCGGGCTGAAAATGATATTCTTGACACCGTATTTTTTCTTGACAGAATCAGTATAGCCAACCGGAATGGTCGATTTGATGACCATCATCACGTCGGGGTTGACCTTCAATGTCCATTCGATGGCATCCTCAACAGCGGAAGTATCGAAGAAGTGGTTGACGTCGTCATAATTAGTGGGGGTCGCGATGATGACCAGCTCTGCGGAGCCGTATGCCGCCGCCTTATCGGTCGTGGTCTTAAGCTTCAGCTTGCGCTCACCGGCGTTTGCCTCCTTAAAAAAGCGCTCGATCTCATCATCCTGTATCGGACTGATGAATTTGTTAAGCTTCTCAGCCTTTGCCTCTGTCGTGGTGATCGCCGTCACCTCATGGTTTTGCGCAAGGAGCACCGCCAATGACAAACCTACATATCCAACTCCTGCTACTGTAATTTTCATAATTTAGTCCTCTTTTCAATAATTATAATAGTAAACTATTTAACTCTACAGTTTCGTAAGCAAACGAAACACATACCTGCTACAAAAACAACAATTGGCAAATTGACACAACCTGTACCAACTATTGTGATTATTTCCACTTTGCCTTATTATATCACAAAACACAATATCTTGCTCTTAGTTTTTTTATCATTTATCTTCTTGACAAAAGCTTCTTTTCCAAAGCGAAGAATCGTTTTAAACCCTTGACATTTTCTTTCTGAACATATTTCATTATCTTTGGAACACTTAACTTCAAATACCTTGTTTGCGCAAATTCATTGCAATACATTTTTTTGCATCGATCAAACGCAGGATCCACATTAATATCATGAAGAATATAGTTTAAGGTTTTTGGCAAATCATTTTCAGATTGCGCAAATGCCCATCTAACAAAGTTTGATAGGACTTCAATATTATGTGTATAAAAAATCTTTTTAAGTTCATCGGATACATTCCAGATATCCAAATATTTCTCTGTAATCAAAAAACAATTTCTTGATGACAACCAATTCTCGTACGAACGATTTGCTGTAATGCTGTCCTGACCCTTGCGATAATAATACAAGGGATCGTCTAAATAAACTATTTTTTTCGCATTAGTAAAAAGCGGCAAAACTTGTATCGCGTCCTCACACATATTGCGAATGCCGCAACCGGAATAATCGGCATCAATATCTACAATTCCTCTTTTTATCGCCTTTGACCACATATTGTTTATATTATCGGACAACAGTCTTTGTGAATAAATAAACTGCTTTTGTTCTCCTGAATAAACTGATCGATCAGGGATAGAAAGTCTTGATTTAGACACCTCGCCTAAATCATTTGTATAGGAAAAATTATACATTACCATATCCGGTTGATATTTATTGATAGCATTTACAACAGTCTCAAGCAAACAACTGTCGGCATAATCATCTGAATCAATGCATATAAACCAATCTCCCTTTGCTTCCTTAAATCCTCTGCGACGGGTTAGTAGAAGCCCCTCATTGTCTTTGTGAATCACGCAGACAACATCGGGATACTTTTCAGCATAAGAATCACACATTTTGCCGCTTTTATCGGTAGAACCATCATCAACGAGGATAATTTCAAAGTCAGCACTCTTTTGGCACAAAAGAGATTCCATACATTTGTCTAAGTATTTACTTGTGTTATAAACCGGTACAATAAATGAAAACAACATTTAATTTCCTTTACTTGTTTCCTCTCCAGTATTCCAGATAGTCCTCACTGATTTTGCGATTATCCCATTCGCTCATATCGGGATATTCTTTTTCAAAACCGTTTTGTTCAACAAAGCTAACCACTGTTTCAGCCCAAAACTTTGCACCTTTTTCAAGCGGAAGAAAGTGGCATAAACCGCAATCGCATTCTGTAGAAACATCGGTTGAAATAAAACATGGTAACCCCATTGCCTGCGCCTCGAGCGCAGTATTCGGCAATCCCTCGTGTATAGATGGCATCATCAAAATAGTGGATTCTGACATCGCAAGCGGAATATCCGTATCCTGCGGAAGAAATCTTACTTTATCCTGCAAGCCATAATCTGCAATCTTCTGCTTCATTTCATCAACATAGGTTTCTTTGGGGCTTCTGGGATAGCCAATCAATGTTAATGTTGAATCCGGCTTGATTTTGCATAATTCATTCAACACATCAATCGTGAATTTTTGATTCTTGCGTGAACTATAGCTACCAACCATAATCAACCGGATAACCCCATCAGTGTTTTTATTGGGGTAAAGCTCCGGATTAAATCTGTAAAGCGCTATAGTGGGGTTCTTCATAACGATTCCATTACCTTCGCCGGCAATGTACTCAACTGCACTGGCAGTGACACCGAACACTTTTGTAGCATACTTTCTGATGATATAAGCACAGTATTTAAGGTATACTGTTATGTATAGTCTGTCTTTATGCTTACCTGCCGGTCGGTTAACCGCACTGTGTGCTATACGAACCGGAATTCCCGCTTTATATGCAGCATATATACACGCTGCCCCGTGTGTTTGATGACGAACATGAATTGCATCATAATCATTATGCGATAGAAAAAAATGTTGCATCTCTTTTTTTATATATAGGTAATTTGTAAATACAGATAAAAATCTTTGTATTTTTGTTGGTTTTCTTTTAAGAGGAATCCGATAAACGTTTCCGTATTTCTTAAATTCATCTTCATAATAACCAACGACATCGGAAAGAACGATAGCATCAAAACTAACATCATTTGGATCTAATAATCTCGCCGGGTACATTGCTTCTGACTGAACACCGCCCTTTTTAAAATCATGAAGAACTAACAACACTTTTATTGGTTTTTGATTCATTAATATCACCTATGTCTTTTTCATTAAGTCTTGCAAAAGAATTCTTTTGTGATGCAATAAACATCGCAAGTACGACACACGGAATATCTTTATAAATATATGGTATTCCGATTCCGACAAAAAGAAATGCAATATAAAAAGCTAATAACTCTTTTTGCCTTGTTCGATTCTTTCTATCCGAATTGATTGATTTCGCAAAAGATAATTTGATTTGATTAATTAGAATATGAATATACGGAATCAAATATAGTAAACCCAATAATCCAGAACACGCTAATGATTCAACATAAGTAGAGTGAGTATAACCACCAACTTTATATGAGAAATTATTAAAACCTAGCCCAAAGAATAAGTTATCTCCAAAATACTCCATAGCCATTTTGTATAACTCTATTCTTCCTTCATCGGACTCGGCTGTAGCATCTGCGCGTCTTCCTGCCGTTCTGATAAAAAGATTGGTATCCTCATAGTTTGGCAAAAGATACGTGTATACAAAATAAAACGCAACGGCACATAAAATCAAAATTCCGATAAACCTCAACATCGTCATTTGCTTAAAGTAGTCTCGTGCGCAAAAAAGAAACATAGCGATAAATAGTATAAAAATAGCAATGATACTTTTTCTGGAGCCGGCGACAGAGATAACGACAATAGCCGCTATGATATACGCAATTTTTATTACCGTTTTATGAAGCCTGCTCTTTTCACCAACTCCGAAAGCAAACAGAATAGCAAAACAACCATATGCCATCAATGAGCCAACATCATTTGTACTGATACTTGCTCCTGATGACACGGTGAGCTTTTGACTAAAATCATTCATTGTCAACAATGTACTTATCGCACACGCTGCAGCGGTAATAGACAATAATCGTATAGCATAAATAATTGATTTCTCCTTCTCACAAATATATGCGATTAAAATAATCAAAATCAAACGTTGAAGGTAATCTGCCAATCCATCAATTGCATACTTTTTACTCATTGCAATCGGTATTGTTGCAACCGACAGCAAGAAATACCCGATCCAACATTTGATATCAAAGCCAAAGCGTATCGGTTCTTTATATGCGGAAATCAAAACGCCTATTATCGCGATACCGTAAAAAATATACGTACCAAACGGGATTAGGTGTCCAAATATTATATTGAAACAATAGTAATTCAGAAATATGCACAAAATTGCAATTTCCGAAATATATATAGCTTTAAATTGAAACTTCATTCAGATAACTCCATGAATTTCAAGATGTTTTCAGCTCGACTGATAATATCGAGCTTTTCTGCCGTTTTTACGGCTCCTGTGTGTAATTTATTTAACAGATTTTCATCTGTTCTCAAAGAAACAATAGCTTCTTTTATTTCATCTGCGTTGTCAACATTGATTCTAACCGAATTGGTCTCATCAAGAATATCGTCATTAAACGGCAAGTCGGATGAAATTACCGGCAAACCGCATGCAAGCGCCTCAACGATAGCGTTACAGCAGCCTTCTCCTTTTGTTGGAAGAACAAATACATCCGCGGCATTAAGATAATCAACGACCTTATCGTTGGAAACCTTTCCCTGAAATATTATGTTGCCGCAGTCGGGCTTTAATTCGCCGTCACCGAGGAAAACAGAATAAACATCCGGACACATCTTCAGCGCTTCGTTAAGCTTATCAATACCTTTTCTCTCTGTAAATGCGCCCGTAAAAGCAACTATGAATTTATCATTCGGAAAACCGAGTTTTTGTCTCGCTTCTGTCTTATCATAAATAAAAAACTTGTTTTTATCAAATCCGTTAGGGAAAACGCCTATTTTTGTATTTCCCGGAACAAACCCGTTTTTTACGATCAACCCGGCGTTATTGCCGGATACGCTGATAACTCCTGACAGATTTCCTAGTATCTCCAGCCAATTACCATACTTACGTCCTGTCGAATACGGTTCGCTTCCTTTATCAAATCGCAGCGAATTTTCTCCGCAAGCGCAATACGAAGGGATATTCAGCATTTCGCCAACTCTTGCCGCTGTCAATCCGCACTGATATATAAAATGACCGTAAACAACATCCGGCATTATTCTTTCCTTGCGAATAGTTTTCATAACCGCCTTAAAGTGGTTGTTCATCGAAAGCTTGATTGTCTGCTTTCGGGAGCCCAAGTGCAAATATGTAGGAGTAAAAACACGGATGGCACTGCCTTTTTCGGTTGAATCGATACGCTCATAAGGAACAGCTTCCTTTTGGGCGTTCTTAATGCGAGGCGCGATCACAACGCAATCAAAACCTTTATCGGCAATTGCGCAAATCAAATGCTTTGCAAAAATACAGCCGTTATTCAAAGGCGTTGGATACCAATCCAAAATAAAGAGAATTTGTTTAGCCATTGATAAACTCCAAAACAGCCATTGATACTGTTTTTATTTCTTCCTCCGTCAAATACGGATGCATTGGCAGACTCAAAACGGTCTTGCATAATCGCTCAGTCACAGTACAATCCGCTACCGCGCTTCTTGTGCCCTCAAAAGCGCCCTGCAAATGCATCGGTTTCACATAATATATCATTGCAGGTATTCCTTTTGACTTAAGGTGTTCAACCAATTTGGCTCTGTCAATGTCTATGGGTAACTGCACGGTATACTGCGCCCAACTGCTGACATAGCCCTCCGGTATCTGCGAAGTAACAATACCGCTGCCGACAAAAAGCTCGGTATATCTATCCGCCGCACGATTGACAGCGTCAATCTCACATTCGGCAAATGCCTTGAATTTTGGCAGCAAAATTGCCGCCTGAACCGTATCAAGCCTGCTGTTCATACCGATTCGGATATTATTATACTTATCATTGCCGCTCTTGCCGTGAACAGTCAGGCTTCTGAGCAAATCAGCCCATTCGGCATTATCGGTAAAGATCGCTCCGCCGTCACCGTAGCAACCAAGTGGTTTTGCAGGGAAAAAGCTTGTAGTTGCGATATCGCCGAAGCTGCAAGCCATCTTTCCGTTGATCGAACCACCGAAGCCCTGCGCGCCATCCTCTAAAAGCAGAAGACCATATTTCTTACAAACAGCTTTGATCCTAACGTAATCGGCAGGTAAGCCGAATAAGTCAACCGCTACAACGGCTTTCGGCTTCAATTCACCTTCACTGATGATCTGCTCAACTGCCTGCTCCAGCTTATGGGGATCAAGATTAAACGTCCTTTCATCTACATCAACAAAAATCGGAGTCGCACCGACGATCGCCGGACATTCACCGCTGGAAAAGAACGTAAAATCCGGAACAAACACCGCATCGCCTTTGCCAATTCCCCATGCCATCAGCGCAAGCGTCAGTGCATCTGTGCCGTTGGCGCATGTAATACAGTGCTTTACGCCGACATAACCGGCAAGCTGCGCCTCCAACTCCTTGACCTGCGGTCCTGAAATGAAGCGTGAACTATCAATCACATCTGCAATCGCGAAATCAATTTCCGGTTTTAATGACTCATATTGCTTTTTCAAATCACGAAACTGCATTTCTACACTTCTTTCAATTCACCGTCGATCGATTCATATCTTCTTGAACAATCGGGGCAAATTTTATTCTTATCCAAAACCTGACCGCACTCGCAAACCCATCCGATTTGTTTAGCAGGAACACCGGCCATCAACGCGTGAGCAGGAACGTTTTTAGTCACTACCGCTCCGGCAGCAATCGTGCAGCATTCGCCGAGCTCATGACCGCACACAACTGTTGCATTAGCCCCAATCGTAGCGCCTTTATGAATCAGCGTTTTTTTATAATTTGAGGAACCTTTAGGATATTTTGCGCGCGGCGTCAAGTCGTTTGTAAACACCATTGACGGACCGCAAAAAACATCATCCTCTATTTCCACGCCCTCATAAACAGAAACGTTGTTCTGGATCTTGACGCCGTTTCCGATTATCACGTTGTTGGATATATTAACATTTTGCCCAAGCGAACAGCGCTCACCGATCTCGGCTCCCTTTTGCACATGGCAAAAGTGCCAGATCTTTGTATGATCGCCGATCATTACGCCGTCATCAACATCCGATGACTCGTGAACAAAGTAATTACTCATCTCAAAATCTTCCTGTAAAATCAAGTGTGGAGCACTCTGTCAGCGGGAACTGAACAGGTCTGCCCTCTGCCGCTGATTTGTAAATCGCAAGCACCATTTCGAGCGCCTTTTTGCCGTCATAAGCAGTTACCAGCGGCTGGCGATCATTTTGGATCGCATCGATCACATCCGCATACAGCGGCGTATGACCGAAGCCGTAAACCGACGGAGGATTCTCGGAGAACTGCGCCTTGATCTCATCGGCAATATCCAATTCATCAGAGAAGTTCCATTCTTCGATCTTGTTGACAGATGCGCCGCCTGCTTTAACAGTACCCTTTTCGCCGAAAATATACAGAGTTTCCTCGAGATTCTTCGGATAGACATTCGTGGTACCCTCGATGATACCGTAAGTACCGTTGGCAAACTTGACGACCGCGATACCCAGATCTTCTGCCTCAATATAATCATGCTTCATACGGTCGGTATACGCCATGACCTCAGTCGGCTCACCGCCCATCAGCCAGATCAGCAGATCAATATTGTGGATACACTGATTCATCAGGCAGCCACCATCCTGCGCCCATGTGCCGCGCCACTTTGCACGGGAATAATACTCCCAGTCACGCGCCCAGCGGATGTGAGCCGTGCCGTGGAACAGTCTGCCGAAACGGTCTCTGTCCAACGCGTCCTTGATTTTTGCGATGGACTTGTTGAAGCGGTTCTGGTGATTCACACAAACCTTGACATTGTTTTTGTCGGCTGCCTCAATGATCGCGTCGGCATCCGCAATAGACAGCGCGATCGGCTTCTCAATGATCACGTTACAACCGGCGTTAATGCAGTCGAGAGCGATTTGAGCATGCAAGCCGCTCTCAGTACAAATCGCAACAAGTTCAGGCTTTTCATTAATCAATAATTCATTATAATCTGTGTATTTTCTTACAGTTTGCGGGAGAGTGAATTTCTTCACCTTATCTTCCATGCACTTTGGGTCTATATCACAAATCGCGACGATTTCCAATCCGTTGTTCTTTGCCGCGACAATATGGTTAGGCGAAATCCTTCCGCAACCGATTAATGCGTATTTCATATCAATCTATTTCCTCCACAAAATCAAAAACCTTCTTATATTGCTGTTCCCATGTCAAATGCTTTTCTGCAAGCTCTCTTAACTCTTGAACATGAGTAGGATCATTTTTCATCTTTTTTGCAAACTCAACGATCTCGTTCATATCGGGTATGCTATCATCATTCGGGACTTTTAACCACAGCTCTTTTTTTTCATATGACAAAGCCGGATCATCTACTGCACAGATAAAAGGTAATCCTCGCGCAATATATTCTCTCGCTTTTAACTCCATAGTAACATTGAAGCATTTTTTATACATTGCAAGAGAATTAACCCCGATATCACAAAGATCAAACATCTCTTCCAAAGGCTCACCTGACATCTGACCGTGAAAAATTACCTTATCATCCAAATTCAGTTGGTGCGTCAGGTCCTTCCACTCGGGCAAACAGCCTCCTTCATTTCCGCCAACCATATGTACGACAACATTCTCATCACCTTTATATTCGGCGAGAGACTTTATCAAACGTTCATATCCATGCCAGTAACACATTGATGCCAATGCCAATATATGGACAACATTTTTATCATTTTTTGGCTTCCGAACAGGCACTCCGCTAATATCAATACCATTTTCAATATTAATTGCCGGTTTTCCTTTGTACTCTCCGCCTGCATCCTCACCAATCAATACATAATAATCTATAGAGTCATTGAATTTGTCAATGTGTTGCTTTTCATACAACGCAAAAATCCTTCTGATTCCCTTCATTGTATCTTCTTTGCTTGAAGGAAAAGTGGGGATTTCAAGGATTAATTGTGCTCCGGTATTCTTTGCTGTTTCAGCGACTTTGCAACAAGATGAAAAAACAGGCCCTGAACGCCAATAAATATAATCAAAACCGATTTTATGAATCGCCTTTACTGACGCGTTATGCAAATCGTTATAAAACTGCGTATGCAGATAAATCGGGATTTGGAAATGCGTTTTGCCTACAATGGTTTTTTCGTTATTATGGATCAGATAAAGATGTTTTTCATCATATCCTATATAATACACATCAAAGCCCAAATTCGAAAAAGCCGCTATTTGACCGTCAAACTTCTTTTTTAGGTTAAACTCTTGATGAACCGCATATCGTGAGAGATATAGAATTTTCTTTGAATGTTCCATCAAACTCTCCTACTATTTATCCCGTTTTCTATTTTATTAATTTACTTTATTCATTTTCCGGTAAATCCTATGCGCATAGGATTTATGGATGTTTTTATCCTTGCAATAATCAAACAAAAAGCGCTCAACTTTACGCGGATTTCTAATTAACACCGTATCCAAAACCTTGCCATCCTTTGAAACAAGAGACAGCAAACATTTCTGTCCCGCCGGGCAATTCACAATAATTTGTTTTCCGCAAGTTTTGACTTGGCAGCGCTTGTTGTTGCATTTTATTTTATAATCTTCAGCATTAACGCTCTGATTTATGTTATTATAAATCCCAAAAGAATGTTTTCCTTTAAGATTAACTATATAATCATAAACAAAATTCGCGTCATTGTCAATTATTTTGAACATCATTCTTTCTTTGCTGTCTTTTGCAAAAGCCTCAATCTCGGTTAATCCGTATTTATTTCCTTCGAATTTATCAATTCTTATTACAATTGATTTAATACTTCTGTTAACACAAACACGCGTACCATATGATTCAAGTTTGCCTGTAGAAAGAGATGTCCCGTCTTCAAATTCAACAATCGCATTTAGTACGTTATCATCTGGTGAAGGACTATCATACAAAACGATATGGTCAATATATGTCGCTTCATTGAAGTCAATTCTAATTGATTTATTCGGATCGTTATCTTCCGGATGCCATACACCGTCATAAGGATAGTTTCCGTTACGGATCAAATCATTGCAATCCAACAGCATATAGTCTGTCAGCTTGTCCTTATCGCCTGAAGAAACGGAAATATTTGCATTATACAGCAATGAGTCTGTTCTTCTTTCCCAGAACACCTTATCGCCGTTAATAATCCTGTCTGAACACAAAGCTATCTTTTGAGAATCATAATATTTTATTGCCTTATATATCTTTGAGGAATATAAATCTCTTGAAACCGATTTAATATCAACTGAAAGTCTTATTCGGGAATCCCATTCATACAAATCAACATCTGTTTCATTTTGGTTTTCAACAGTTGACATAATATTTTCAGATTTAAAAAAATCATTAGGCGCATTCCAAGCTGTGCGGTAACCGTAACCTTTATATACTGTCGGTCGATAATCGGTTGTTTTTAATAATTGTCCCATTACACGCTCAAACATCATAGACAGAGCTCTATGATCGTTATGAGAATCGTAATCAATGCAAAAAAACGTATCCGGCTTTATTTTCAATATAACATTTTTTATATCATTATAGAAATTACAATATGTATACTCTATTCCATCGTTAAAAGCAGGGTGTGATACGGTGCCATATGTTGCTGTTCTACCGGCTCTCGAAGCAATCACTTTATCCTCTGGAGCGTTATAGATATGCGTACCGTTTTTGTCCCACCCGTCTCCGTATCCTAAGAATATAATGTTTTTTTCAGGAACTCCGAGAAAGGTCAATACTTTGATGGCTTCATTGATTCTGGTGTATCCCATCTGAGACATATCAAATCGTTCATCGCCATCACCATTAGTTGAAAACACAACATATACTTCAGAACCATGCTTTATATACTCTTCTATAACTCCACCCATTAGGTTAATATCGTCATCCTCATGAGGAACAAGAACCATTATCTTTTGATTACCGAAAAAATCCTCTTTACCCTCTTCAACATCTTCGTAAGTAATATTTTTTTTTATTTTAACCCTGCATCCAATAACCGCAATGATCGCCGCTGATTCAAGCACCAATAAAACGATTTTTGAAACCATCCAAAAAGAAGCCAAAAAGCAAATTATAAAGCTAAAAACGAATAAAAGCATTACAGAAAAAACACTGCTCTTTAGTTTCTTCCCCAAATAATTGTTATGGATGCCATTAAAGAAGTCCATCAAAAGGAAAAGCAATATGAAATTTATAATGTCGATAATATAATAACTCATCTTATCTTCCTTTGACGGATTCAAAAACTCAAAAGCATTTATTTTCGATTCATAATACGAGAGATCTTTGGATAAATCCGCATTTTCATTTGTTTGATTCTGTTCTTCTTTATCTTATTAAGCGCCGCGTTTTTTATTTTTTTATCGTGATAAAAACTCACTTGCTTTAATGCTTTTTGCAGTTTATTTACGGATATCATAGCTGACTCTTGACTATCTGTTGTTATTCCAACCCGATAATAGAAAACCCTTATATGAAGGCAAAGTCTATGACGGATTCATAATCATATCTGATAAGAAGTATGTCTATATGAACTTTGATCAGATTCCGAAAAACACTTAACGGAGGTGCGACATGCTCTTTATATATAGAATCCGCTCTAAATCGATGATGATACAACACATTGGGGATGTGTTTAACTCTCTGTGAATATAAAAGCGCGAAAAAGTTAAACTCCTCATCCTCGTGCAGAATACCTTCATGAAATACAAGCTGATGATCTTCTAAAAAGCCCTTATTATAAAAATAATACTGAACCGGAGAACGATATTCATCATTCTCCGACATATCCAAAAACATCTGCGCTCCGGTTCTCTCGACTAAATAATCGTGCTTTCTGATATACTTGTTGATTTCATCCTCAGGTACATCGTTTTTGGTTTCATCAAACGATATCGCGTCATACATCAGCATATCAAGCTTTTCTTTCTCAGCTGTTTGAAATAATATTTCAACAGCATTCGGCTCCAAATAATCATCGCTGTCAACAAAGAAAACATATTTGCCCTTGCAAATCCTTAAACCATTATTTCTGGCAGAGGATAACCCTCCGTTTTCTGTGTGAAGCACCGTTATTCTCTTGTCTTTGAGTGCATATTCATCGCAAATCGCACCGCAATTATCGGGAGAACCATCATCAACCAGAATGATCTGTGAGTCTTGATAGGTCTGCCCGATTATGCTGTCCAAACATTCGGGAAGATATTTTTCAACTTTATATACCGGTACTATGATACTTACTAATTCCATTTTTCTTTCGTTTTACAAATACTATTTTATCCTTAATATTTTACCATCAATCACAAAATAATTCAGTGTTCTTCCCATAACGAACGACATAACAGCATTGATATGATTAACTATTTCGCTTACATTTCCATATTTATTCAATAGTATACACTATTTTAATTATTGCGATATCATTAGTTTGCCCATTCTAACGTGACCCATATATTCATGATTCCAACGTATACCTGATGGATCATCTTCGTAAATATGAAAAGGAATCTTAATCGAAGGTTGATCCAATGTTTTTTGATTGTTCATTAAATCGACTTCAAAAATATTAAATATCATATAGTACTGACCAATTGGTAATACGTTTGGTTCAAAACTAAGTTCTATTGTGTGTTCACCAATGCTTGATGAAGCAAATGAATCTGTCTCATAATTACCGATCTCACTACCATCAAAATAATACACTTCACACCTTAAGCGTATTGCATTAAATTTGCACTCAGTAATATATTTAAAACTCATATGAATCGGCTCATTGTATTTAAATTGAGATCTTCCATCTATCAAATCCAATGAAACTGCTTTTAGTTTTTCTCCTATTCCAGAATAAGGTCTTTTTGCGCTTTCTAAATCTATGTGTAACCCAACCTCTTCATCATCACCAATGTAACAAGCAATACCTTCCTCAACCGATCCATCAAAAATTATATGTCCATGATCAAGAACCATTGCCCGATCACACAACTTTCTCACCGTGTTCATGTTATGGCTGACATAAAGAATCGTCTTGCCTTCATTTTTTGAAAGCTCATTCATCATATTTAAACACTTTGTCTGAAAAGCCATATCTCCGACAGCAAGCACCTCATCCATAATCATAATATCCGAATCCAAATGAGAAGCGACAGAAAAAGCCAGTTTTACATACATTCCGGAAGAATAGCGTTTGACCGGCGTGTCAATATATTTCCTTACTTCCGAAAACTCAATAATATCCTCAATCTTTTTATCTATTTCTTTTTTAGTCATTCCTAGAATTGCACCGTTCATATAAATATTTTCTCGTCCGGTTAATTCAGGATGAAATCCTGTTCCAACTTCAAGCATCGAGGCAATTCTACCATTTAATCCAATTTCACCCTCAGTTGGAGCGGTAACGCGGCATAAAAGTTTTAATAGGGTTGATTTACCTGCTCCGTTGTGTCCGATAATAGCGAGTCTTTCACCTTTTTTTACTTCAAAGCTTACA
>CADBXH010000032.1 GCA_902798605.1 uncultured Ruminococcus sp.
CAACCTTGCGCGCGGAGACCTTTACTGGCAGGGCACCTCGCTCATGCTTTTGCCGGGCGGCGTTCAGCCCTTCTACGGCGACGAAACTAACCGTCCGACAGTACCGGGCATGTCATTCGACGGCCACGGCGGCAGCGGTCACTCGCTGCGCAGCGACATGAACTGGTCAACCATCGATCAGGGCGTTTTGACGCACTGGCAGAAGGTCGGCTCCTTCCGCAATAACCATGTTGCTGTCGGCGCGGGCAGCCACCGTCAGATATCGGCGTATAATGCCGCTACCGGCTACACCTTTGAACGCACCTATGACGACGGCTATGTTTCCGACGCCGTTATCTGCACCATCGGCGCTCCCGCGAACACCGATATCTCGGTGAATGTTTCCTCAATGTTCGGCAACGGCAAGACCGTCACCAACGAATACGACGGCACCACCGCTGTTGTGCAGAACGGCAAGGCGACCTTTAATTCAGGCGCACACGGCGTTATCCTGATCTCGGGTCCGATGTCCAGCATCCAAATGGCGCTCAAGGGCGGCAAGACTGCCTTTTATGACAGCCAGACCGTGACCTTAAGCCTGCGCGGCGCCGACTATGCGATGGTTTCCGTCAACGGCGGCACTCCTTTCCGCGCTGTTGACGGTCAGAGCTTCGCGATCGGCGAGGAAGTCGGCTTAGGCGAATCCTTCGACGTCGTTCTTACCGCTTCAAACGGTGAGGATACCGCCGAAATGACTTACACCTTCAAGAAAAAAGACCCGACAGCGGTCACCCGCATTTATTTTGACAATTCCGCTTACAATTGGTCGAAAGTCAACGCCTATATCTACGACGAATCCGGCGCGTCTGTTGTCGAAAACGCGGCATGGCCGGGCTTAGAGATGGAACGCGACAGCGAGACCGGCTACTATGTTTACGAGGTAGAGGATGAATTGGTCGGTAACGGCGCAGTCGTATTCAACAACGGCACTTCGCAGTATCCCGCCGAGGGCGTAAGACTTGACATCGGCAGCGACGACATGATCCTGCTCAACGGCACGCAATGGGTCGTTTACGACGGTCAGATTCCCGAGCCCACCGATCCTCCGGCTCCCGGCACAACCAGAACCATTTATCTCGACAACAGCAGCATGGGCTGCAGCAATCCCTGCATTTATGTCTGGAAAAACAACACCACCGAATGTCCCGTTCAGTGGCCGGGCACCGCGATGACTCCGGCTCCCGAGATGGGAAGCAACTTCTATAAATACACCTGCGACGCGAAGTACGACTGCTGCATCTTCCTTGACGGCAGCAGCAAAAAGACCGACGATATCAAGAATATCCCGTATCTTTCCGCAGTTTACAACGGCTCTTGGAGCGAGGTGAAGCAGGACGATACCACTCCCACACAGCCTACCGATCCTACCGTTCCGACTGATCCGACCCAGCCCACTGATCCCACACAGCCTACTGATCCCACACAGCCTACTGATCCCACACAGCCTACCGATCCCATTCCCACAGGCGATCCTCTTACGATCACAGCGAACTCAAACTACTTCCCGAGCAAGACCTTCACAAACTCCAACGGCGAGCAGTACATCACCGTTGACTACAAGCTCAAGTCTACCGCTCCTCTTGTAAACTCACAGTGGGAGCTCAGCTACGACACATCTAAGCTTGAATTCGTTTCGGCTACAATGCCCAACGTTGATAACTTCGCTTATGACGAGGCGACAGCAGGTCTTGTAAAGGGTAACTTTACAACGCTTAACTTCGCCAACTTCTCAACCGAAAAGGACTTTGTAAAGGCGACTTTTAAGATCCTCGGCTCGGGCACGACAACGACCAACTTCAATGTCAAGGTGCTCGGCGTAAGGTACGGCGGAACTAATAAGTATCCCGTTGACAACGGCACTTCGCAGACCGTATCGGGCGTTACCGTTACAAAGAACACCGTAATCTCGGGCAATAACGTAATGCTCGGCGACGTTGACGGCAACGGCATTATCACGGTCGCGGACGCTACTCTTGTTCAGAAGCACGCGGCAGAGATGATCGAACTCGAGGGCAGCGCTCTTGCGGCAGCAGATACCAACCACGACGGTATCGTGTCCGTAGCCGACGCAACGCTTATCCAACAGTACGCGGCTGAGATGATAGACGAATTTTAAGTCAATTAACGATTAACAATTAACAATTTTGAGGCTGACCAAACGGTCAGCCTCAGTCTGTAGAAAAACCCGAAATTCAGGAGAACTGGATTTCGGGTTTTACTTGTTTCATAATCAAAGTTGCCAAACACGAAAACGCAGAGGAAAAGTTATCATAGTATTCCCTTCGCTTCCTATCAAAATCTTTGTGTATCGCGTATTTTTTCAAATTCATGGCAGCAAACTTAAGCTTGACCCAATTTCTCACTGCTGTCAAGCCTCTGTACGGAGTGTAACGCATTGCGTGTTTTTCTTTTGCGTCCGCGAATACTCTCTCGATTTTCTCTTTTCATTCTTTGTACAACTCCGCGTATTCGGGTGTATGCCTAATATCCTCGGCAAGTTCCACATAGTCGTGCCAGATATGCTTGGTCACGATTTTTACGCAATCCTTTGAAGCTGTGCAAAGATGTCTTGTCGGGCAATTCATACATATATGCGGATCGCTTTTGTATTCACGATAACCGTCGCGGTTTGTTGTGGAATATTTCAGCATTTGGTTTGCAGGACAAATCACCGCGTCATAAAACTCATCGTAAACGTATTCATACCAAGGGTGATTGCCCTTCTTTGTCATCGGTCTTTTGTAGGCGGTAGACAATACTCTGCCGTCGTCAAATACCTTCTTGCAAATGTGCGGTGTTTTGTATGCGCTGTCTGCTACGATTGTTTCTACTTCGGGATACTTTTCTACTACTTCGTCATATACATCATCAAAAGCTACGCTGTCATGAACATTGCCCGGGGTTACTTCTACGCCTACCACATAACCGTTTTTCTCGCAGGCTGTATGCGCTTCATACGCGAACTGCCTCTTGTGTTCGCCTTTTACGAACAGTCCGCTTTCGGGATCGGTCGTGCTTTTGGTGACCTCTTTCATTTTTTCTTCTTTCTTGCGGCGTTTCAGCTTCTTCTTTGAGGTGTTGTTTTTCTTTTGCTGATTCTTCGATTTAGGCGGCTTTTGTTCATCATCAAACGGCTTTTTACCGTGCGCTTCGCGGTCTGCGTTGATTTCTTCGAGCAGTTCTTCCGCGTATCTTTTTGCTGCGACCGGCACCTGCTCCTTGATTTTCTTGTTTTTGTTGGCGTTCGCTTTGATGTGTGTTCCGTCTATGAATACAGCTTCCGGATTCAAATAGCCTTCATTCGCGATTTCGTCAAGTATCCAGTTAAATATCTTGTCAACGGTTTCCTCGTTAAAGCGATGACGGAAATTGTAGCTCAATGTGGAAAAGTGCGGCGTTGGTTCATTGATCGCGTAGCCTAAAAACCATCGATAGGCGATATTTAATGATACTTCATCAGCTACACGGCGAAGTGATCTTATGCCGTACAGATGTTGAATGAGAACCATCTTGAACAGGATAACCGGGTCAATACTCGGTCTGCCGTTGTCGGTGCAATACAAGTCCTCTACAAAATCGTAGATATTCTTAAAGTCTACCGCGCTCTCGATTTTGCGCAGCAAATGGCTTTGCGGCACTAAATCTTCTATGCATATGATTTCGACTTGGTTTCTGTTTTATACATTCTTTTCCAACATTTCTATCACCAAGTCTATTATACCACATCTAAAGCAAAAAGCCCAGCTTTCGCTGAGCTTTTTCGACAAACTGAGGCTGACCAAACGGTCAGCCTTTTCTAATGTTTTATATAAGCTTTTGCAAATCGGGGAACACGCTCAAGGTTCGCTTTAATATCCCCTGCATATACGCGATCGCTGTGCCGTAGTTTGTGAACGGTACGCCGCTGTCCTCCGCGAATTTGCGGCGGTAGCTGACCTCTTTTTCGTTGAGCATACAGCCGCCGCAGTGGATTATCAGCTTGTAGGGCGAGAGGTCGTCCGGGAAGCCCTTGCCCGACACGGTTTCTATTATAATGTCCTTTTGCGTGCGGGTTTTTAGCCAGCGGGGTATCTTTACCGTGCCGATGTCGTCGCACTGGCGGTGGTGGGTACAGCCCTCGGCGATCAAAATCTTGTCGCCGTCATTGAGGCTGTCGATCGCCGCCGCTCCCCTTACCGCGGTCTCGAGAAAACCCTTGTAGCGCGCCATTAATATTGAAAAGGACGTCAGAGGAACAGTATCGGGTACGATGTCCTTGACCTTGTTGAACACCTGACTGTCGGTTATCACGAGCTTTGGCTTGGCGCCGACTGTGCCGAGTAGTGCTTCGAGCTCGGTGTCGCGCACCACTAGAGCGGACGCGCCCGAATCAAGGATATCGCGGATCGTCTGCTGCTGAGGCAGGATAAGCCTGCCCTTGGGAGCCGCGGTGTCGATCGGGATAACGAGCACAACAAGGTCGCCCACGCTTACCAAATCGGAGCAAATAACGCGGCTGTTCTCGGTTTTGCCGAGCCGCGCGATAGTTTCTTTAAGCCGGTTTATGTTGATGTTTTCAGTCGCGCTGACGGCGAGCCCGTCGTCAAAGCGCCTGTCCGTCAGATCGCACTTGTTGTAGGCGATGACGTGCGGAATGTTCTTTGACTTGAATATCCCGACAAGCTCATTGTCCGCCGCTGTCTTGCCGACGGTGGAGTCGACTATCAGCACAGCGACATCAACGCGGTTGAGCACTTCTTTTGTACGCTTTACGCGCTGCTCTCCCAACGCTCCCTCATCGTCAAAGCCGGGGGTGTCGATTATCACGACCGGCCCCATCGGCAGGAGCTCCATGGTCTTTGTAACGGGGTCGGTGGTCGTGCCCTTTACGTCCGACACGACCGATATCTGTTGGTTGGTCACGGCGTTCACAACGCTCGATTTGCCCGCGTTGCGCCTTCCGAAAAATCCGATGTGTACCCGCTCGGAAACGGGTGTTGAGTTGAGGCTCATTTTATACCCCCTATATATTAGAAACGGAAGTCGCGTTTTCCGTCCTTCTTTATCTCCTCAATGTACTTGCGCGCGATCTCGCGCACCTTTTCCTTGGGTATGTTGAGGAGCTCTTTTTCTATGACTTTTTCGCCGAGCTCGCGGGTCTCGGGGCTCGCGTAGTCGACAAGATATTCCTCGAGCGTCATAAGCGCGTTGGGGTGGCAGCAGTTTTGGATCTGTCCGCTTTTGCACAGCGACATAAAGCGGTCGCCGGTTCTGCCCTCGCGGTAGCAGGCGGTGCAGAATGACGGAATGTAGCCGAGCTCCATAAGCCAGCGCACTACCTCATCGAGCGTGCGGCGGTCGGAGACGTCAAACTGGGCTGAATTCTCCTCCTCGTCCTCTTCCTCGGCGTAACCGCCGACGCTGGTGCGCGACGCTCCGCTAATCTGTGAGATACCGAGGCGCAGAGCCTTTTGGCGGACGCTCTTGCTCTCGCGGGTCGAGATTATCATGCCCGTGTACGGAACGGCGATGCGGATGATCGCGATGATTTTGGCGAAGGTCTCGTCGTCTATTCCGTTGTCAAATTCCTCGGGGTCGATGTCATCTGCGGGCTGGATCCTCGGCACGCTGATCGTGTGAGGGCCGACGCCGTGAACCGCCTCGAGGTGCTCGGCGTGCATAAGAAGTCCCGCGAGCTCGTAGCGGTAAAGCTCAAGTCCGAAGAGAACGCCGAGACCGACATCGTCAATACCGCCCTGCATAGCGCGGTCCATAGCCTCGGTGTGGTAATCGTAGTTGTGCTTGGGTCCTGTGGGGTGAAGCTCCTCGTAACTCTTCTTGTTATATGTCTCCTGGAACAGAATGTAGGTTCCTATACCCGCATCGTGGAGCTTTTGGTAGTTCTCGACCGTGGTGGCGGCTATGTTTACATTGACGCGGCGGATCGCGCCGTTTTTGTGCTTGATAGAGTAGATAGTCTTGATGCAGTCGAGGATATACTCTATCGGGTTGTTGACAGGGTCCTCGCCTGCTTCGATAGCAAGGCGCTTGTGACCCATATCCTGAAGCGCGATGACCTCTGCCTTTACCTCCTCCTGAGTCAGCTTTTTGCGGCAGATGTGCTTGTTTTTGTAGTGATAGGGGCAGTAAACGCAGCCGTTCACGCAGTAGTTTGAAAGGTAAAGCGGCGCAAACATTACTATACGGTCGCCGTAAAAGTCTTTTTTGATCTGCTCGGCAAGGGCGTAGATCTCCTTGATCTTTTCCTCGTCCTCGCAGGCGAGCAGCACGCTTGCCTCGCGGTGGCTGAGTCCTTTTCTGAGCTTTGCCTTTTCTATTATAGAGTCGATAAGCTCCATATTATCTTTGTTTTCATCGGCGTATTTGAGGGTATCGACGATTTCTGCGTCGTTGATGAACTCCTCAGCCTTTAGTGATTTTGGGTCGTAGATTGCCATATTTATTCTCCTTAAAATTACATTTATTATTTGTAATCGCCGCGGTCGGTGACGATGTTGTATCCAATTGAATTCATCCTGCGCGAAAGGCAGCGTATACATTCCGCCGCTTCATCGCCCGTGCAGATCTTGTTGTCGTAAAGCGAATAATCCGCCCTGTGCTCCTTTGGCGAGAGGTTGGGCATTACAACGTTCGCTCCGTGCAAGATACCGAGCTCCCTGCCCCTTGGGTCGATAGTACCGAGCGCGGTCGTAGCGGGCAGTAAGATTTTTGGGTGCATCAGCCTGATGAGCGACAGCAAAATGAGCGTCATTCTTAAACTGCCGTGAGGCTTGTCCGCAAAAACCGTATCCCTGTGCGGAACAAACGGACCGATACCGCACATCTGCGGCTTTAGTTCCTTAATAAAAAGCAGGTCGTTTGCCAAGTCCTCACACGTCTGGAACGGCGAGCCTACCATAAAGCCCGCGCCCGTCTGAAAGCCGACCTCCTTTAACTCATAGAGCGATCGGATCCGGTTTTCGTAGCTCAGTTCGGGCGGGTGGAGCTTTTTGTAGTGTTCGGGGTTCGCCGTCTCGTGGCGCAAAAGGTACCTGTCCGCGCCCGCGTCATACAGCCTTTTAAAGCTCTCTTTACCGCGCTCGCCGAGCGACAGAGTGATCGCGCAATCGGGGTATTTTGACTTTACCGCTCCGATTATATCGCACATCACCTCATCGGTAAAATACGGATCCTCGCCGCCCTGCATTACGAACGTCCTGAAACCGAGCTCGTAACCTATGTCGCAGCATTTTAAAATCTGCTCCTTTGTCAGGCGGTAGCGCACTGCGTTTTTGTTTGAACGGCGTATGCCGCAGTAAAGGCAGTCGTTTTTGCAGTAGCTTGAAAGCTCGATCAGACCGCGGATATAGATATCCTTGCGGAAGTTCATAATAGCCGTGACCTGAGCCTTGCGCCGCAGGATCTGAACTTCATCATCGGTTATATTTTCGAGCAGAAAAACAAGCTCTTCTTTTGTTGCCGTCTGCTCTTTTTTCAGTTTTTCTATGATGTTGATTACTTCCATATCAAGCCTTTGAATACGCCGTTTTGGCGGTCACGCCCGACAACCTGCCGAGCTTGCCCGAGATGTTGTTGATGACGTTCACGGGCGCGTCTATCACGATGCTTATGATGCTGATATCCTTTTCTCTGTATGGTATTCCCATTCTGCCGATTATATAGTCGGACGCGGAGTGAAGTATCTCGTTGATTTGGTTCACGCGGTCGGGTTCTTCAACGATGATGCTGATCACCGCCACGCGTTTTTCTGTTGTATTTTCCATAGCTTTATTCTTCCTATTTAAAATAAAAGCGGCGCCATATGACGCCGCTGTTTAAACATACTTAGGGTATTACCCTGTTTTTATGTCAGCTTCGGAGTCAATAAAAATTTCCTCGTCAGGAACAATTTATTTAATTTTCAAAGCGTTAAAACGCTCCGCTGCTGCCGGGAGAGGAATCCCCTCCGGAGTCGTTCGATGAACTCTGAATCTCCGTGTAGGTAGTGTGCTTGCTTACAAACACATCCTGACTGTCGAGCAGGTTCATCTGACTGTTCTTGTTAAGATCGTACGTGCCGCCCTTGCCGTTGAACTTATATCTTCCGACATTTACAAGCACAAAGATGATCGCGATTATTACGCCCGCGATACCTCCGATCCAGCCGACCTTTTTAAGAGAAGTGATAATTTTAGGCTCGCTGTTATACTTCTCGATATCATTCATAAAAGTATTCGCGGCGTTCGATAAATCACCATTGTTTATGTCGGGCTTTATTTCTTTTTTTATTTCCTCCATACGGCCTTTGTCAAGCAATTTTTTCGCCTTGCCGTAGGTCAGAATAATATTGCTGTGTGATCCCAGATCAAACACAAGCATTGCGCAGTCGGATTTTAACTTATCTTTGTTTTTATTGTAAAAATCCTCATAATATGTTTCCATATCAGATTCGTTTACGCCGTTTTCGTTTGAATAAATAACGATCTGGATGCCTGTTTCGGATCCTACTTTATCTGCCCTTGTACAAAGATTTTGAAAAACCTCTTTGGGGAAATATGCCGCGTCATCAATGATTGCGTAAGTGTCTGTGTATTTGTCTCTGCTTACTGCCGCGAACGCCGGCATAACCGAAAGCGCGACAAGAAAAGCGGCGCAAAGGAATATTGAAACTCTTTTGGAAAGCTGCTTGATCATAAGAACAACATACCTCCCAACGTAACAAGAATAAATATTACAACAGCTATAGCGGCGGCGATACCGATAACCTTTCCGAGCGCGATCGGAAGCTTGCCGTAGGTTTTGCCCGTCTGGCCGTTGATGGCAAAGGGCAGGATCTCTCCGTTGAATTTATAGGTGACGATCCATACCGGCAAAAGCGAATAACGCCAGTTTTGGCTAAAGGTCTCGTCGTTATAGTTCTCTATCGAAATACTCGAGTACTGGTTCATTGTATTCTGGAGCAGGGTCTTTGCATAATCGTCCATACGCTGAGCGACCTGAGCAGTCAGATCCTGCTGACTTATATCCCTTTTTTCTGCCTGAAAGCCCGAGAGATAACTCATAGAAAACGGTCTTTCCTTGCTCAGATCAAAGGGGTGAACGCAGCTGAGCATTTCCTGCTTTGTTTTTTGACTTACCTTTATGTCCGCCTTTTCGCTGTTTTCCTCGGTGACTCTGAGGGCGCTTTCGGCGACGTTTTGGATCATAATATCGCCTGTTCTGTAGAGGCGGTATGTGCTGGTTTCGGTATACCTGCGGTTGCCCGAGGTCCAAGTGCGTTCGGTTTTACCCGTGGCGGTCACGCTCGAGCGCATTTGCTCATCAATATACCAGTAGGGGAAGTATACGCCCTGCATTTTTTCAAACTGCTTTGAGGACGTAAAACCCTTTGGCAAAAACTTTCTCTTTTTGCACAACTTCATAAAATCGTCGATCGCCTTTTTCTTGTCGATGGCAAAGGGAATGACCGTGTCGGGCTTGAACTCGCCCGAAAGTCTGCCGCCGAGAACAACGGGGTTCTGGCAGTAAACGCACTGGGTAGCCGCAGTTGAGGCGGTGGTGATGATCTCCGCACCGCAGCTGGGGCAGGAATAAGAAACAGCGTAGTCGCCGTTATCCTCGCCCTTAGCCGTCTGAGCCTCTACCTCGCGCTCGTCGCGCGTTTGCTGCTGTTCACGCTCGGCATACCTCTGTTGAACCTCCTGCTCGGTAAAGTCGGAAAAACAATACTCGCACAAAAACTTCTGGGTTTCGGGATTAAACTGCAGCGGTCCGCCGCATTTGGGGCATTTATAGTTTAATGTAGCCATAATCTATCTCCGGTAATTACTCCGCCTTTGTTCCGCATTCGGGGCAGAATTTTGTGTTTTCGGAAAGCTCTGCGCCGCAGTTGGTGCAGAAGCGCTTCTTGGGAGCGTCGGGTTTTTTGCTGCCGCACTCAGAACAGAATTTGCCTGTATTTACAGCGCCGCACGCGCAAGTCCAGCCGCCCTGAGCGGGAGCCGCCTGCTGGGGCTGCTGAGGCTGTTGCTGCTGAACATAGCCGCCCTGCTGGTTTTGGTTGGAGTACTGGGGATTTTGCATATAGTTGCCCATTACGCCGGCGCCCATATTCTGAGCCATATTCATACCCATGAAGCCGATCGCTGCGCCGCCGGGGTTGTTGCCCGCGCCGCTGATGCCTTCGCCGACGCTCTTTGCCATATAAGCCTGCTGGTTCGCGCCGTCCTTGAGGTAGCTGACCTGAGAAGCCATTCTGCTGCGCTCGTTGATGATCTGCTGGCTTTCTTCGTCGTAAGAGGGAGCCTGCATACCGACCGAGAGCACCTGGAAGCCTCTGAGCTGGTTCCAGTCCTCGTCAAGAGCGTCCGCCATATACTTGCCCATTTCTCTTGTTTTTGACGCGATGTGGCTTACGCGGAAGCCGTCGGCTGAATACTGGTTGAACGCAGTGCTCAGCTCTGATACGAACTCATCGTTATACTGCTGGATAGCGGGCATCTCAAAGGTATACTTCTGATTGTTGGTGATCACCTCTCTGGGGATGACCTCCATATAGAACTTGAACGGGTCGGTGATCTTGATCGAATATGTGCCGTGCAGGCGCATAAACAGCTCCGACTCATAGAAATTATCAAAATACTGGATGGGATTCTGTGTACCGAACTTGATTCCCCTGATCTCCTGAAGGTTGATAAAGAAAACTCTCTGCGAGGTAGAGGAGATTCCGCCGTATCTGATACGACCGAAGCTCTCTTTGATAGAGTCCTTGAACTGACCGTTAAAGAGCGAGGGAAGTGAGCTGTTGTCAACCTTAAAGTAGCCCGGCTCTGCGGTGTAGTCCACAATTTTTCCGCCGTCAACCATAATCATAAACTGGTTGTCAAGAACGTGAATGATCGAACCGTTTGAAACCAGGTTCTCTCCGCCCTTTTTGTTTTGGCTTCTGCCCTTCTGGTCAACAGCCTGACCGGGAACAATAACGTCATTGTTCGCCATCGGCGCTGCCTCGATGACTTCAAGCCACGAATCGGCAAGCGCGCCTGTTACCGAGTTAACGGCTGCTCTGATAATACCCATAGTAAAAACTCCTTTTTTATTTATTCGAGGTTTTATAACCCTCGGATCATTTACATAACTATAATAATATATTGCAGATTAAAAAGCAATATATATTTAAAGATTGTTTATTAAAAACTAAATTTTTGGCTTTATTCCGTTTCTTTCGCTGCGTTGACCGAGATACCGAGCACGTCAAGGCTCTCCTGATCAACAGGCGACGGACAGGATGACATAAGCTCGCTCGCGTTTTGAACCTTGGGGAAGGCGGTAACGTCGCGGAGGTTGTCGGTTCCGCACATCAGCATCGTGAGGCGGTCAAGACCGATACCCATTCCGCCGTGGGGCGGAGCGCCGTACTTGTACGCCTCTACAAGGAAGCCGAACTTTGCTTCGATCTCTTCATCGCTGAGCTTGAGCGCGCGGAACATCTTCTGCTGCAGCTCGTAATCGGTGATACGCATCGAGCCGCTCGAGAGCTCAACGCCGTTGAGCGTAAGGTCGAACGCCTTGGCGATTACCTTTGAGGGGTCGGTGTCGAGGTACTCTACACACTCCTCCTTGGGCATTGTGAACGGGTGGTGCATAGCAATCCACTCGCCGCTCTCCTCGTCCTTCTCAAAAAACGGGAAGTCGACTATCCAGAGGAACTTGAATTCGTCGGGGATAATATCGAGCCTCTTTGCGACCTTTAGTCTGAGCGCGCCGAGAGTCGGGAGCACAACGCTGTTTTTGTCGGCAACGATCAAAATCACATCGCCCTTTTCGGCGCCGAGGCGCTCATAGATCGCGCCGAGCTCATCCTCTGTCATAAACTTTTTGAACGAGGCGTTCGGCTCATCTACCCACCTTACATAGGCGAGTCCCTTTGCGCCGATGCCCCTGACATATTCGGTTAATTTATCTATCTCTTTTCTGGTGTAGACCGAAGCGGCGTTTTTGGCGACTATCGCGCGTACCGAACCGCCGTTTTCGATAGCTCCGGTGAACACGCCGAAGCCGCAGCCCTTAACGATGTCCGAAATATCCTGTATCTTCATATCAAAGCGGATATCGGGCTTATCGGAGCCATAGTTCTCGACCGCGTCCTTGTATGTCATACGCTCGAAAGGAGTCGCGAGCTCCTGTCCGAGGATCTCTTTGAACAATCTTTTGAGCAAGCCCTCGTTGATCTCCAAGATATCCTCAACGTCAACGAACGAGAGCTCCATATCTATCTGGGTGAATTCGGGCTGACGGTCGGCGCGCAGGTCTTCGTCGCGGAAGCAGCGCGCAAGCTGGATATAGCGGTCAAAGCCCGAAACCATAAGAAGCTGCTTGTAGATCTGCGGCGACTGCGGAAGCGCGTAAAATTTTCCGTTGTGGATACGCGACGGAACAAGGTAATCGCGCGCGCCCTCGGGGGTCGACTTGATCATCATCGGGGTCTCGATCTCAACAAAGCCGTTCTCCGCAAAGTAATCGCGGGCGACCTTTGAAATCTTGCTGCGGGTGATAAGGTTGTTGAGCAGCGGTCTGCGGCGCAGGTCAAGGTAGCGGTATTTTAGCCTTAGCTCCTCGTTTGTGTTGCTGTCGTCAACGATCTCAAACGGCGGGGTCTGCGCCTTTGAAAGCACGCGCAGGTCGTCTACAACGATCTCGATCTCGCCGGTCGGGATCTCCGGATTCTTTGAGCTGCGCTCGCACACCTTGCCCTTTGCCGCGAGCACGAACTCGCTGCGGCAGGCGAACGCCTTGTCAAAAATCTTCTTGTCTGTCTCGTCATTGAACGCGAGCTGCACTATTCCCGTGCGGTCGCGAAGATCTATAAAAATAAGCTGACCCAAATCGCGGCAGCGCTGTACCCAGCCGCAAACGGTGACCTCTTTGCCGATGTCGGAAAGTCTGAGGTCGCCGCAGTAATTTGTACGCTTTAAGCCTGTCATATATTCTGCCATTTTCATATCCTCCTTAAATGCCGAACGAGCTGTTGTCGGCGAGCTGATGTATCGAGAATTTCTCGGCGAAGCTCTCGTCAAGCGCGAACTCGGTTTGCTCGCCCGATTCCATATTCTTTACCTTCGCCTTGTTCTCCGCAAGCTCATTGTCGCCGAGCACGAGCGAATACTTCGCGCCTATCTTGTCGGCGTACTTCATCTGGGCTCTCAGTCCCCTGCCGACCACGTCGGTCTCGGCGATCAGTCCGCACTCGCGCACGCGCCTCAAAAGCTCAAACGCCTTTACCTTGGCGTCGTCACCCATTGTGGCGATGTAGAGAGCGCATTTGTCATCCTCGGGGATCTCTATCCCCTGCGCGTCCATAACCATAAGCAGACGCTCAAGTCCCATAGCAAAGCCGAGTGACGGCATATGCTTTCCGCCGAGCTCCTCGATCAGTCCGTCATATCTTCCGCCGCCGCAAACGGTGCCCTGCGCGCCGATACAGTCGGTCACGAATTCAAAAACGGTCTTGGTGTAGTAGTCGAGTCCGCGGACGATCTTGGGGTTGATAGTATATTCAACTCCCGCGCTGTCGAGGTATCTTTTGACCTCGCTAAAGTGACTTTCGCACTCCTCGCAGAGGTAGTCGGTGATTATCGGCGCGTCCTTCGCGAGCTGTTGATCCTGCGGACTTTTGCAGTCGAGCAGGCGCATCGGATTCTTCTCCAGCCTTGAAAGGCAGGTGTCGCAAAGCCTGTCCTTGAATTGACCGAAGTACTCGCGCAAAGCCTGATTGTACTTCGCCCTGCACTCGGGACAGCCGATAGAGTTAAGCTCGAGCCTGATCTGACTTAGTCCGAGCCTGTCGATGATCGACTGAGCGGCGCAGATGAGCTCGGCGTCCGCCGCAGGCGACTGAGTTCCGTACTCCTCGAGTCCGAACTGGTGGAACTCCCTGAGCCTTCCCGCCTGGGGTTTTTCGTAGCGGTAGCAGGAGACAAAGTAGCTCGCCTTGATCGGTAAGCCCTCGTTGTCGAGCGCGTGCTCGAGCACCGCCCTCGCGGCTCCCGCAGTACCCTCGGGGCGGAGCGTTACGCTCTCGCCGCCCTTGGTGGTAAAGGTGTACATCTCCTTTTGAACAACATCGGTCGTCTGGCCGACTCCGCGCGCGAAAAGCTCGGTGTGCTCAAAAACAGGCGTTCTGATCTCCTTGAAGCCGTAGGACTTTGACTCCTCGCGCATTATTTTTTCAATAAACTGCCAGCGGTAGCTCTGCTTTGGCAAAACATCCTCTGTGCCCTTGATTTTCCTCGTAATAAGTGCCATATTACCCTCCGAATTTTACTTGATTTACTCCAAAAAATAAGCCATACTATTTTCCGGTAAAATGCTTTAAAAAGATGTTAGCGGAAAATTTCGCAGAACAAGGCGGAGGACGCCGCAAGGCTGGTGCCTTGCAAGGACAACAACGCAGTTATGCGGAATTTGCCGCAACAGATGTTAAAGGATTTTGCCGGAAGAATAGTATTATATACACAATAATCGGGCAGCATAACGCCACCCGATATTAAACAAAAATAAGCATAGCAAAATAAACCCTTGTTCGGGATTATTTTAAAATATTTCTCCAGTCAAGATCCCCGCGCTCAAGGCCGTGGATAAGCACCTCTGCTGTCGCGATATTTGTAGCAACGGGAATGTTGTGCATATCGCAAAGGCGAAGCATATTCATATCGTTAGGCTCGTTGGGCTTGGGGCTGAGCGGATCTCTGAAGAAGAGAAGCATATCGATCTCGTTGCAGGAGATACGAGCGGCGATCTGCTGGCTGCCGCCCTGCGAGCCCGCAAGGAACTTTTGGACCGTGAGGCCTGTCGCCTCTGAAACCATCTTGCCCGTTGTACCTGTAGCGCACAGGTTGTTGCGGCTCAAAACGCCGCAGTAAGCGATGCAGAACTGCACCATCAATTCTTTCTTTTCGTCATGTGCTATAAGCGCTATATTCATATCCAAAATCCTCCAATCTGAATAAAAACTTCTAAATCATACCTTTGAGTTCAAGCGGTACAAGATTCCCCTGCAATCTGCCCGAGAGGCGGTCAAATACCGCAAAGTGGTATCCCGAATCGATCCCCGCCGCGCCGCGCTGCATTACGACCGAGATGTTCAAATCAAACGGAACAACGGCGATAAGCTGGGTCTGCGATGCGTCGATCACAGCGTCAAGGTCGGGATAGAACCCAAGCTTTTTAAATAGCTTTTTGTCAAATCTGTTGATGATCAGCCTTACCTGCGAGACCCCGAGAGCGTCGAGCTTGTTCCTGACCTTTACCGCTCCCCTTACGCTTGTGGGCTCGGCGTTGGTAACAACAAGAGCCCTGTCCGCGGGTGCGGCAGCGGTGACGAACCCCGAGCCGATGCCGGCAGGCGAATCTATTATTACATAATCAAAATTATCCTTGACAGCGTCTACAAGCTGGGTAAAAACCGATGGGCTCAGCTCGTTTTCCGCGTCAAACGGAGCCGCCATAAGATAAAGATTTTCGTTGTGTTTGCTTTTATATACAGCCTCGCCAAAGGCGCAGTTGCCGCAAACCGCGTCGGACGCGTCAAAGAGTATCTCCTGCTCGATGTCAAGCATTATATCAAGTCCGCGCATTCCGCAGTCGCAGTCGATCAGCAACACCTTTTTGCCTTGTTTTATCAGAGAAACCGATAAGCAGATGCAAACCGTCGACTTTCCTGTGCCGCCCTTGCCCGAAGCAACAACGATAACATTATTCATAATTACAATACCTCTTGTCTATTCTATCACAAATCA
>CADBXH010000033.1 GCA_902798605.1 uncultured Ruminococcus sp.
AACTTTCCGAGGTCATCGGTAACTTGGAATTTTACATATATTGAATGGCAGGGATCCTCGGCATATTCGATTTCCGCTTCCGCAAGCGCTGTTTTGCACTCGGGGCACCAGTAAACGGGCTTTAATCCGCGGTAGATGTAACCCTTGTCAGCCATTTCGGCAAATACCTTGATCTGCTCCTTCTCAAACTCGTGAGTAAGAGTAACATAAGGATGATCCCACTCGCCGATAGCGCCGAGCCGCTTGAACTGCTCACGCTGATCGTTTATATAACCGGTAACAAACTCCTCGCAGAGCTTTCTGAGCTCTACTACGGAAATATCGGCAGAGCTGCCGATGCCGGCTTTTTGTCTGGCCTTAAGCTCTGTAGGAAGTCCGTGGGTATCCCAGCCGGGAACATACGGTGACTTAAAGCCTGCCATATTTTTATAACGAACAATAAAGTCCTTTAAGATTTTATTTAGAGCGTGACCGAGGTGGATATCGCCGTTCGCGTAAGGAGGTCCGTCATGAAGCACAAACAGAGGCTTACCCTCGTTGAGCTCCATAAGTTTATCGTATATCTTCTCCTCCTCCCAATTTTTCAGCATTACGGGTTCGCTTTTAGGTAGACCCGCACGCATCGGAAAATCGGTCTTAGGCAGATTCAGGGTTGCGTTATAATCTTGGGACATTTTATAATCTCTCCAGTTTTATGTAGAATGATGTAATTATTCGGCAGAAACGTCGTAGTTATCGCCGAATTTAAGATGATTGAACTTGCTCTGACGCTTAACGGCAACCTTTGTGTCGTCAACCGGAGCTGCCTCTCTTACCTCCTGCTGAGGGATGACCTGTGTAGGCTGAGGCTCCTGGATAACCTGGGGTTCGGGCTGAACCTCCTGTGCGGGAGCGTAGTCGATCTCATCGACAGGCTCTGTAGGATACTTTTGATCAAGCTCTTTCTTTGTGTTTTCAAGGTCAACAGATGTGGGAAGCTCGTCGATAGCCTTGATATGGCTTCTGTAAAGCTCAATAAGCTCGTTTCTGAGAGCTACCGCGTCAGCCTGAAGTGAAAGATAGTTTTCTTTTTCAATAGCAGTCATCTTGTTAGCTTCAACAGAAAGTGTCTGCGCCTTATCTTCGGCGTCACGAATGATCCTGCCCGCCTTTTCTCTTGCCTCTTTGATGCATGCGTCGCTCATCTTCTGTGAAGTAAGAAGAGCGTTTCTTACAGTTTCTTCGTCAGATCTGTACTCTTCAAGACGAGTAGCGAGTCTGTCGATCTTATGAACAAGATTTGTCTTTTCTTTTTTCAGCTGCTCAAAAGAAGCGATTACCTCATCGATAAACTCATCGACGTCCTCAGCTCTGTAACCTCCGCTGAGCGTCGCTTTTCTGAAGCTGACATTTTTGATCTCATCAATAGTTAACATTAATTACACTCCTTATCTGTAATGAATAATTGATATTCTTATACGGTGCTTTTTAGTTTCACCCATAACACCGTTAATTATATACTTTCCCTTTCCCCTAACCGTTACAGTGTCCCCCTCACAGACAGGCTTGCTGATATTGGTACATTCAAAAAAGTTAAGGGTAACATTTCCCGATAAAATCAGGTTTTTTGTTTTTTCTCTCGACAAGCCGGACACAGCCGCAACAATATTATCAAGCCTTAGTGAAGATACGACCGCAAATTTTTCTTCAACCCCTCTGCCCTTCGGCAATGAAGCAGTATCGGCATCAGTCACCTTTACTCCGGCTCTGCCTATTTTGGAAATCTGAGTTTTTATATAATCCGCGATCTCAGATTTTACAAAAACAACACATCTGCCATCTTCAACAAGTATATCACCTACGGTTTCTCGCTCAATACCAAGCGACATCAACGCGCCCAAAAAGTCGCGGTGATTAAGCTTGTCCGCCGGTCGGAATTTAAACTCTAAAGCGGTAATCGGGTATTCGGGATCATCTTCATAATAATCCAGACAAAGTACCTTTCGCTCGCTGTTTTCATATCCGCCGAAAAAACCGAAGGAATCAAACTTGATAGACTCGAGATATTGTTTGGCAAAAGCCTGTTCGGCTTCACTCAAAAAAGAGAAGAAATAAGGCTTTTGCCGTTTTTGCGCTAAATAGACAGCGTCGTCGAGTTTAGAAATAAACAGCTTATCTTTATCAGAAGTATACACCGCTGTTTTCAAGCTCGTCGAGCAGATCGTCACCTGTTAAGTCAACGTTGCTCGGAATAATGATATATGTGTTAGACGCTACTCTCTTGATCTTACCGCTGTTCGCATAAGCAACACCGCTGAGGAAGTCAAGGATCCTTCTTGCCATATCCTTGTTTGTGTCCTCAAGGTTAAGAACAACGGTGTGGGTCTTAGTAAGCTCATCGGCAATAGCGCGGGTCTCCTCGCCAAAGCGCTCGGGCTTAAAAATACCAACCTGAAGCTTTGCGGTAGCGTTGATATTCACAACCTTATTACGTGAAGGACCGCCCGAAGCTGACTGTCTGCTTCTTACAGGCTCCTCCTCGTACTCATCCTCTCCCTCGTCGGCATAACCGTACTCATCGTACTCATACTCGTCGTCGGGAGCGTCCCACATACGTTTAAACTTGTCTACAATTCCTGCCATTTTCTTTTCCTCCTGTTATGTATAGTCTCTCGCGCCAAAGAGCGCCGATCCTACTCTTACCATATTTGCGCCTTCGAGTATTGCCTCATAGTAATCAGATGACATACCCATCGACAATATACTCATATTTATATTATCTAATTTTTTTTGCGATATGTCAATAAATAACTTGTGCATATTATTAAAATATTTTTTAATTTTTCGTGTATTATCACAAATCGGGGGTATTGTCATCAGTCCTTTGACCGAAATTGACTCTAATTGAGCGATTTGGCAAAGCAATTCCTCAAGCTGTTCTTCATAAACGCCCGATTTATTATCTTCCCTGCCGATATTGACCTCAACAAGGATATCGGTAGTGATATTTCTCTTTTTAGATTCCTTGGAAATCTCTTTGGCAAGTTTAAGACTGTCTACCGACTGGATAAGATCGACCTTACCGGCGATCTGCCTGACCTTATTTGTCTGAAGATGACCGATAAATTGAAGCGAGCAGTGTTCAAGGTCATAATCCTCGTATTTAGAGAGCATCTCCTGCACCCTGTTTTCGCCTATATGGTCAAGCCCGAGCGAGATCGCGTGATTGATAGTCGGCGCGTCAACGGTCTTGGTCGCCGCGAGAAATGTTATGTCCTCGCGGTTCTTGCCAATTTTTTGAGCCGCCTCTGCGATTCGCTCGTTTATTTTTTTGTAGTTGTATTCAACATCAAGATATGACCTTTCCGTCATGCAAGTCATCTCCTTTTACAATAACCTTGTCATACAGAGATATAGTTTCTCCGTTGAAAAGCACTCCCTCGGGCGGATCGGTATCGCAGATAACATAATCCTCATCGGCATAGATGATCGAAACCTGCTTGAATTGAACCTCGCTGCCGTACAGAACATAAACGCCCTGGACCTTCTTTTGCTCTTTGTGCGAATTATCGTTGTCGTCATATGTTGTTTTTGTAACATAATCGTCGTGAATAGCGCGCTTGCTTACTCGTAAGCCGGTGTATGTACCGAGTCCGATCTCAATAGGCTCTTTTCTCGCCTGCAAAATACCCTCGTTCATATAATCGCACTGTAAAACCACAAGCGCTTTTCCGTCACCTGTCTGAGATATCTTAAATATCTCAGCAGGGATCGCCTCGGTACAAGCCTCAGTAAGAAGAACCGTAACGTTGCTGTCCCAAATCGTTAAGTCCTGCGCCTCATCCTGAGTAACTTCACAGGCTATGTACCACTTAACGTTTCCTACCACCTTACCGGCGGTGTTATCGGGAACATCAGACTGTTCAACATTATTCAGTTGGTCAAGAGTCAGATTCTTTATGTCAGAATAATTTATAGCGCTTTCATATCCGTCACAATGCTCGGAAAAATATCCGGCCTTGGGGCTTTCTATCGAGCCTGTGCTTTTGCCTGCGGAAGACCTGAGCTGTTCGATCTGAGCGGATAACTGGCTGATCTCCTCATTGAAATTTTTGAGGTTGCCGGTGTAAAGCAGTCTTTGGTTGATTGAAGCCAGCAGATTATCGGAATCCGCTTTTACTCCGTTTATATTGTATTTATTGGCGTCATCAAGGTACGTTATGAGCTTGCCCTTGATGTTATTGTTGATGATATCAAGACTCATCGTACCCGAGATAGTATTCTTTTGAATATACTCCAACGAATCTTTTTTTGCCTGGAGCTTATCAGCGGTCGATTGTGCTATCGCATCACTTTCGTTGGAATAGACCTTCGCGATCTCGCCCTTAACGTTTACAGCATCTCCGTCCGAACAGGAAAATGAGAGCACGCCGTTGGTATTGTTAGGAATTATAGTCTCATCGCGGATAATAAACCCGTTTGAGTAGATTTTATCTGTAACCGTTGTCAATACGGCGTTTTCTGTCGGGTACATATCAAAATTCGCGCTGATCAAAAGGTACGCTACATAAACGATAGCGAGCACCGTAAGCGCTGCGACCAGTATTCTTTTAAATAGCAGTTTATCCATATGTCAATCCTTTGTCTGTGATTTGAACAGCCTGTTTGAACAGCTCTTCAAATGATTCTGCTTTGTCGGGGTACAGCCAGTTGATCTCTTTATCACGCTTGAACCAGGTGATCTGTCTTTTGGCGTACCGCCGTGTTTCCTGTTTTAGCTTTTCTATACATTCCTCAAGCGGAAGCTCTCCCGTAAAATACGGGAACAGCTCCTTGTAGCCGATCGCCTTGACCGAGGTAAAGCTCAGCTCGGAATTATACACCCTTTCGGCTTCGGCAACTAAACCCTCTTCAAGCATAAGGTCTACTCTTTTGTTTATCCTGTCGTAGAGCTTTTGCCTGTCTTTAAAATTGATCCCGAGCTTTACGGGACTGTACGGGCTTTCTTCGGTTTTTGAGTTTTTGTTTTGCTCGGTGATCGTAATGCCGGTCGTTTTGTAAAACTCAATAGCCCTTATTATCCGCTTTGGATTTCTTTCCGAGCTGAGGCGCTCGGCAGATTCACTGTCAAACTCCTTGAGCATATCAAGAAGCTTTTCAACGCCATCGGCGTAATATACCTTCCAAAGCTCATCGCTTATCTCTGTGCTTCTCTGTGATTCATGAAAGGAAATATTGTTGAGAAGCGAATCAACATATAACCCTGTGCCGCCGACTATTACCGGAAGCTTGCCGCGTAATGTTATGTCCTCAATACATTTTTTTGCGTCGCTGACGAACATCGCGACTGAGTATGTCTGATCCGGCGGAAGAAAATCCATAAGATGATGCGGTATCCCCTGCATCTCCTCCACAGTAGGCTTTGCGGTGGCTATCTGCATACCCTTGTATATCTGCATCGAATCGGCAGAGATCACCTCGCCGTTATACTTTTTGGCAAGCTCAACGCCGAGCCTTGTTTTGCCCGACGCCGTAGGTCCCACGACCGTGATCAATTTAATTTTGTCTTTCAAATAATCACGCCCTGCCAAACTGGTTTTCGATCTCGGATTTTTTCATAGCTATGCAGATCGGTCTGCCGTGCGGACAATATCTTATCTGCGGATTGCTCTCAAGCGTTTTTATAAGCTCGATAAGCTCATCCGCACTGTTTTTATTGCCTGCCTTTACGGCGCTTCTGCACGCGACGTTCGCATAAAACCAATCCATCTTTTCGGTGTATATATCATTCTTACCCATAGCTATGTAACCCGCCATTTCGGTAATACAATCTGATATCTCAGATGCGTCGATGTACTGCGGAGCGCTGCGCACGATAACCGAGCTGTTACCGAAGTCCTCCACATCAAACGAGCAGTCTGTAAACATCTGCAAGTTGTTTATAGCCGCGTCGTACTCGGATTTGCCGAGCGTTACGGTAACCGGCTGCAAAAGAATCTGCGCGGAAGATCCGGCTTTTTCAGATTTTAGTTTTTCGTAGATGATCCTTTCGTGAGCGGCATGCTTGTCGATAAGGAGCATCTCTTTCTTGTTTTTTTCTACGATTATGTATGTGTCAAACAGCTCGCCGATATACTTGATCTCATCCTCCTGCTTTGGTATCAGCGTTGGAATCGAATTTTGGTTTTCGGTGACTGTTATCTCATCATTTTCTACTTCGATTTTTTGCTGAACAAATTCGCTGTTTTCTGTTTCCTCTTTCTGTTCCTCAAACTCAGGATCAATCAAAGGTATTTCTTCAGCTTTTGCCGCTTTATAATCTTCTATCTTTTTTTCTTTGATTTTCTCGTTTTTTATCGCTTGTTTTGAATAAATATCAAACGGATTTGAGTTATCCGCGACACTCAAATTATCAAAATCAAGCTCAGATATAATGTCAGGCTGTTTCTTCGGCTCCGGCTTAACGGGCTTGGTTTCAGCCTTCTCTCTTTCAGCCTTTTGAATGATAAGCCCGCCGTCCTTGAACGGATTGAACTTTTTTATATCGTTGAAAGCGGTGGTGTTCTTAAATGAAGCCTGCTTTTTGCTGTCGTTTTGAAGCAGTGAGGATTTTACCGCGTGATAAACCGCGTCAAAAACAGGACGCTCGTTTACAAACCTAACTTCTATTTTTGCGGGGTGAACATTGACGTCGATCATCTCGTAAGGGAGCGAGATATTGAGTACACATGACGGAAACTTGCCGACCATGATCGAGCCCTTGTACGCCTCCTCGATAGCCGCCATAGCGGTTCTTGACTTAACGTATCTGCCGTTTATAAAGAAGTTCTGCATATTTCTGTTCGGGCGTGAGTGAACGGGCTTTGAAATATAACCCGAAACCGAAACAGAGTTCAACTCGTACTCAACAGGTATCAGTCCGCTTGCAAACTCTCTGCCGAACACGGAATAGATCGCCGATAGCAGCTTTCCGTCACCGTGAGTTTTAAGCGACTGTTTTCCGTCACGGATATATGTAAACGCGACCTCGGGGTGTGACAGCGCAGCCTTGTCTACAATATTCGATACGCTGATTCCCTCGGAAACATCCTTCTTGAGGAACTTTGCCCTTGCGGGGATATTGTAAAACAAATCTCTGATAATAAAAGTAGTGCCCACAGGACAACCCGCGTCATCAAAGGATTTTTCTTCTCCGCCCTCTATAACATAACTTGTGCCGATCTCCTCGTTTTCGTTTCTCGTAATAAGCTGCAAGCGAGATACCGCGCTTATAGACGCGAGTGCTTCTCCTCTGAAACCGAGGGTCGAAATGCTGTCAAGGTCGTTTTCATATTTGACCTTGCTTGTTGCGTGGCGCAGAAAAGCAACTTTTACATCATCTCTCGCAATTCCGCAGCCGTCGTCGGCGACGCGCATAAAGGTAGTTCCGCCGTTTTTTATCTCAACGGTAATGTTCTTCGCGCCGGCGTCTATTGAATTTTCAATCAATTCTTTGATTACCGAAGCGGGTCTTTCTACGACCTCGCCGGCGGCTATCAGTTCCGCGACGTGCTTATCAAGAACATTAATAACTCCCAATACTGTCACCTCCTTAAAATTTATAACATATTCTTTAATTCATACAGTAAGTTCATCGCCTCTATCGGCGTCAATGTGTTGAGGTCAACTTTACTTAATTTATCTATAACAGGGCTTTGTGCTACTCCGAGCAACGAAAGCTGGGCTTCCTCATCAGCATTTGTTTTCTGAATGACAGTCTCAGCCCTGCCGTTTTCAAGGTCGGCAAGTATCTCCTTAGCTCTGTTTATTATTGAGTTTGGAACACCGGCGAGCTTTGCTACTTCAATTCCGTAGCTGTCGTCAGCTCCTCCGGGAACGATCCTGCGTAAAAATGTTATGTCGTCTCCGCGTTTTTTAACGGCGATGTTGTAATTCTTAACGCCGTCGAGCAATTCCTCCATAACCGTAAGCTCGTGGTAATGAGTCGCGAAGAGCGTTTTGGCGCCGAGCTTCTTTTTGTCGGCACAGAATTCAAGAACAGCTCTTGCTATACTCATTCCATCAAAGGTTGAAGTACCTCTGCCGATTTCATCAAGGATCAACAAACTTCTTGATGTCGCGTTTTTTACGATATTAGCGACCTCGTTCATCTCAACCATAAAAGTAGACTGACCCGAAGCCAAATCATCAGACGCGCCGACCCTTGTGAAAATGCTGTCAACAATTCCGATTTGGGCGGATGAAGCGGGAACAAAGCAACCGATCTGCGCCATTAAAACAATCAGCGCTATCTGACGCATATATGTAGATTTACCCGCCATATTCGGACCGGTGATGATCGCGACCCTGTCGCCCTTGCTGTCAAGGTTAACATCATTCGGAACAAATGATGAGTTTTTAAGAAGAAGCTCAACGACCGGATGACGTGAGTCTTTGATTTTGATAGACGTAGACTGGGTAACATCGGGACGTACATAACGGTTATCGGACGCGACATTTGCGAACGAATCAAGTACATCGAGCGTAGCGATCGCCTTTGAAGTCCTCTGTATCCTGTCAAGGCTTTGCGCCACCTTTTGGCGGATTTCCTCAAACAAACTGAATTCAAGCGCAACGGAACGATCCTTCGCTCCCAAAATTCTCGCTTCAACTTCCTTTAAGTCAGGCGTGATATAACGCTCGCAGTTTGTCAGCGTTTGCTTGCGTATGTATGTGTCGGGCACCATATTCTTGTAAGAATTTGTGACCTCTATATAGTAACCGAAAACCCGGTTATAACCGACCTTCAGCTTTGGTATACCTGTTTTATCCCTCTGCTCGGCTTCTATTTGAGCAAGGATATCCTTTGAGTTGTTCATATCGTTGTTGACAACATCAAGCTCGGAATTATACCCCTGCTTTATCATACCGCCTTCCCTTACGGTAAAGGGCGGCTGCTCAACGATCGCGCTGTCTATCAGCGAATGGATATCCTCAAGCAAATCAATATTCTTATAAATCAGTTTTAAGTGTGAAGCCTTGCACGAGCTCAAAAGTGATGAAATTTGCGGCAGATCCTGAATTGCCGAGCAAAGTGACCTTAAATCTCTGGCATTGGCAGAACCGTAAACGATCTTGGTCATAAGCCTGTCGATATCAAAAATACCCGACAGGTTCTCGGTCAATTCGAGCCTGAGCACAGTGTCATTAACAAGCTCCTCGACCGCGCTTTGACGGTTGTTGATCGTCGAAATATTCATCAGCGGATGCTCAAGCCAAGAACGGATAAGCCTCTTGCCCATCGCGGTCTTTGTCTTGTCGATGACCCAAAGCAACGATCCGCGCTTTTCCTTGCTGAGCATAGTCTGTGTAAGCTCAAGATTACGTTGAGTATTGAAGTCGAGCTTCATATACTGAGACTCGGAATATGTGTCGATCTGAGTGATCCGCTCAAGACCGCTCATCTGTGTCTCTTTTAGATAATCTATAAGCGCTCCGACCGCGCATATAACGTCAGGCTTGTCCTTGATTTTTTCAAATTCTTCTCCAAAGTGATCCAGAGCGGTTTTAGAGCAAGTTTTTATGTTGAATTTTTCATCCTCTAAAAGCTCTACTCCCGCCGAAAGCTTTTGCTTTATAAATGCCGGAAGCTGCTTAATTTCAATAACAGTTCCGCCGAGCAAAATTTCCTTCGGCGCGTAGCTTGAAAGCTGATTGATAAGGATATTATAGGAATCCTTACCACTTATTTCTGTAGCGTTTAATTCTCCTGTAGAAATATCGCAGAAGCAAAGACCGATGGTTTTGGCTGAAGAATACATACAACAGATGTAGTTGTTCTTACCTTCCTCGAGCATACTCTGCTCCATTACGGTGCCGGGGGTGATAACGCGGATAACATCGCGCTTTACTATTCCCTTTGCCGCCTTGGGGTCCTCGGTCTGCTCACAGATAGCCACCTTGTATCCGCGCGATACAAGCTTTGCTATATATCCCTCGCAACTGTGGAACGGTACGCCGCACATCGGCGCGCGTTCCTCCTGTCCGCAGTCGCGTCCTGTAAGTGTAAGCTCAAGCTCACGCGAAGCGGTCAGGGCGTCATCGTAAAACATCTCGTAAAAATCGCCGAGACGGTAAAATAATATACAGTCCTTGTTGGCTTCTTTAATTTCAAAATACTGCTGCATCATCGGGGACAACTGAGCCATTTGCCTACACTCCTTTCATAAACTTATTAGATAATTATCAACCGCAGCCGCCGCAGGTCGCGCAGCTTCCCGTACAGCTCTCGTCGTAATCGGCGGTTTCGGGATCTTTACCTTCTGCGCTCTGAGAAATTATCGCGTTTACACGGTTCATAACCTTGTCAAACTCACCCTTTGCGTCGTTATATGCCTGCATATGCTCGTTTGCCATAATATTTGAGTAGATTTCGCGCATTTCGGTATTGAGCTGATTGAGCTTGTCCTGATCCTTGTCCTTTTTAAACTGCTCTTCATTGATCTCGAGCCTTTTGATATTGAACTGACCGATAAGAGTCTGAAGCGCTGTATCAGCGTCAGCCTCTGCCTGGATCTTATGAAGATTGATATATGCTTCTTCCTGCTGTATAGACTTTCCTAATTCTCTTGCAAGTGCGATTGTATCCATAATAAAATCTCCTTTATTTTAACTTTCCTTTTAATATCCAATTCCTTGCGCTTGTGATCTCGGCGTTTTGGAATGTTCCTATCAGGCTTTTGTCACCCTCAAGCTCTACGATTATGTTGCCGCTTGTGCGGGCGTTTAATTCACCTGTTTTTTCTTTTACGCTTTCAATAAGCACCTTTTCTGTTTTTCCTACCATCGAGGAACAACGCTTTGCGGCGATCTCCTCCTGAACATCAAGCAGTTCTTGAAACCATTTTGACTTTTCCTCTGCCGGAACAGGATCGTCCATCTTCTCGGCGGGAGTTCCGACTCTTGGAGAAAAGATAAATGTAAACAGTGATGTAAATTCCACCTCACGGATAAGCGAAAGCGTTTCTTTAAAGTCCTCATATGTTTCGCCCGGGAAACCTACGATTATATCGCTTGTTAGCGATATATTTTTGATTTTCTCCTTGGCGTATGCTATCGTTTCAAGATATTTCTTGCGGTCATAGTGCCTGTTCATCACCTTTAATATCCTGTCCGATCCGCTCTGGAACGGCAGGTGCAAATGCTTTGAAATATGCTTTGAACCCGCTATCGCGTCAATGAGTTCCTTTGAGCAATCCTTCGGGTGCGAGGTCATAAACCTCAGCCAGTAGTCGCCCTCGATCTCATCTATCTCTGATATAAGCTGAGCAAAGCTGACCGGATTTTCCAATGTCTTGCCGTAGGAATTAACATTTTGACCGAGCAAGGTGATGTCCTTGAATCCGCTTTGGATCATATCACGCGCTTCGGAAACGATAATATTCTTTTCTCTGCTTCGCTCTCTGCCGCGAACATACGGAACAACGCAGTAGGTGCAGAAGTTATTGCATCCGTACATTATCGGCAGCCAGCCCTTGAAGGTTCCGTCACGGTGAGTAGGGATACCCTCATAAATCTTTTTATCATCGTTACCGCGTTCAAAAACACGGTTTCCGTTGACAAGCGAGCTGTACATAAGCTCGGGAAAATGATGAAGCGAATGGGTCCCGAACACCAAGCCCACAAACGGAAAGCTCTTGTAAATGCGGTTAGCGACGTGCTCCTGCTCCATCATACAGCCGCACAGAGCAATTAGTATTTGCGGATGTCTGCGCTTGATATTTTTCAGCGCTCCGACATTTCCGAACACCCTGTCCTCGGCGTGTTCTCTGACTGCGCAGGTGTTAAATAAAATAAAATCGGCGTTTTCAGGCTCATCGGTAAAATCAAAGCCCGAACTCTGTAACATTCCCTTGATCTTTTCACTGTCGGCTACATTTTGCTGGCAGCCGTAGGTGCGTACAAACGCGAGCGGTTTTTCTCCGCGTTTGCGGATCTCCATGATCTCGGAAATTAAGTTCATATACTCTATTTGTTTTTCAGACAGTTTATCGGACTTAATTATATTTCCGGCCAAATAAACGCCTCCTAACCCATTTTACTTATTAACCCTAATATTATATCACAAGTTATTTGTCATTTCAATAACAATTCACTGTTTTATCACAATATTTTGAAAAGTTTTCTAATAGAGTAAATGATTACCACCATATGTTGTGGGAATCTCCCCCACGATAACCGACTGAGCAAGCTCATAATCCGTATCAAAAGTCATCTCGCCCTGATGATCAACCGAACCTGTTACTATATGAGAAGTAATTATGAGCTTGATGTGGTGTATAGTCTGATTTATTCCGGCGCTTTCAAAGCTGCTTTCTATTTTTGAATTAAAATTGCCCGTCAAACAAAATGTCAGCGGAATATCGGGCCCTGCGTTAGAAAGCAATGTCAATCCCGTAAACGCTCCGAGGGGTATTTTCATCTCTGAACGTTTTATTTTTGCCACTTCATCCTGAGCCGATTTAGTAACAGCCGCCTTGAATAAGTTGATATTTTTTGAATTTGTCTCAACAGACTTTACCTTTCCGTCGCTGCCGTACTGAACAATGGCTAAGTCATTATAATCAAAAGCCAAATCATTCAAGGTATTTTCTACCGCGTCCGATAACGCGTCGGTCGTAATCTGCCCCGCAAAATTCACTATATAGTCTTTTGAAAACTGTGACGCTTTAGCTTCAAACGCCTTTACGGCAAATACGATCATCATTGAAAAAGATATAATCAAACAAAGTATTTTAATCGAAGTCCTGTTGAATCCTCTGTTGTGTCGCCTGTAAAGCAAAAAAACACCCCTCGTACATAGTATACGAGAGGTGAAAATATGTGTGGTTTTAGAATTTCAAATCACTATCATCATCAGCATCGCAGCCTGAGCAACCCTCACAGTTGAGATCACACTCGGGATCCTCATCGGCGAAAATACCCGAAAAATCAAACTCGAGCAACTCTTTGCAGTTGGGACATTCGATCTCGCCCTCAAGGAGAACATCCTCGGAAACGTTGATCTTCTGTCCGCAGGAACCGCAGGTTACCTCATAAAAAGGATTGTCATCATCGAAATCAATATCATCGCAGTCGTCAAAATCCTCGTCCTCATCGTCATAGAGGTCAGACTCAACTTCTGCCAAATCTTCATCGATCTCATCAACCTGCTCGCTGAGCTCGTCATAAAGCTCCTCGACATCTGTGAGGTCATAAGCGATATCATCAAGCAAATCTACGATCGCGTTGATGACCTTTACCTCGGGCTTGCTTTCGTCAAGCGCAAGTCCTTCCGCAAGACCTTTGATATAAGCGATTTTTTCAGTAATAGTCATAAGCTTATGCCCTTCCCATATACTCGCCGGTTCTGGTGTCGATCTGGATGATCTCGCCCTCGTCAATAAACAGGGGAACCTTGATCTCCGCGCCTGTCTCCAGAGTAGCGGGCTTTGTAGCGTTTGTAGCTGTATCGCCCTTGAAGCCGGGATCAGTCTTTGTGATTTCGAGCTCAACAAAGTTAGGCGGCTCTACGCCGAAAACATTGCCCTTGTAAGAAAGGATCTTACAAACCATATTCTCTTTAACAAACTTGAAATTGTCGCTGAGAACGCTCTTGTTGATAGGGATCTGCTCCCAAGTCTCGGTGTCCATAAAGTAATAAAGGTCACCGTCGTTGTAGCTGTACTCCATATCCTTTCTCTCGATAAAGGCTGTGGGATATTTATCGTTGGGGTTAAAGGTCTTTTCAACAACTGCTCCTGTAATAACGTTTCTGATCTTTGTTCTTACAAACGCAGCTCCCTTACCCGGTTTAACGTGCTGGAACTCGATGATGGAAACAACCTGTCCATCCATCTCAAATGTTACGCCGTTTCTGAAATCACCTGCTGAAATCATTGTAATTACCTCCTATAATTCTAATACGGAAATATAAATATACCGTAAAAATACTTCATCTTATTATACTAAATTCTGACTCAAAATGCAAGGGTTTTAAAGAATAATTAGCTCTTTGGGCAAAGAAACAAAGTTTTTATACCCGCTGTCAGTAACGCAGAGCATATCTTCTATCCTCACACCGAATCTATCGGGAAGATAAATTCCCGGCTCATCGGTAATGACCATACCGCTTTTGAGCACTGTTTCGCTCTTTGTTGAGACCATCGGAGCCTCGTGTATATCAAGCCCTACTCCGTGCCCTGTTGAATGACCGAAGTATTCGCCGTAGCCCTCCGCGGTTATAATATCACGCGCGGCTTTGTCTACATCGCAGCATTTAACGCATGCTTTGATTTTTTCAAGTGCGGTAAGCTGAGCCTTTAAAACAATATTATAAATTGTTTCCATATCGTCTGTAGCATATTTGACAGCGACAGTCCGGGTGGTATCGCTGTGATACCCCTCATATACCGCACCGAAATCAAAAGTGAAAAAGTCACCCTCTCTGACTATATCATCAGACGGTACACCGTGAGGCAAGGATGTCTTTTTACCGGTGATCGTTATCAAATCAAACGACTTACATTCCGCGCCGTAGATATTCATCAAATATTCAAGTCTTGCTGATATTTCCTTTTCGCTCACGCCGGGCTTTACGTAATTTAGCACTTCAAGATAAGCCTTTTCGGCGATATTCTGCGCCTTTTGTATCTTCTCGATCTCGCTGTCGTCCTTGATGATCCTGATATCTTCAATATGCCTGCAAAGCGATGTTTCCGCACGGCAGTCAATATCGTTCCCCGCAAAGAACTTCTTAAAGCGTTCAAACCGCGACACTGTGATGCAGTCGGCTTCAAGCACAAGGTCTTTAATTCCCTCGTTTTTTAAAATCCCGAGCAGATCATCTGTCAGCTTTTTGAACATCACGACCTTGCAGTTGCGCGATTTTTTCTTTGCCGCCTCGATATAACGAAAATCTACAAGAAGATAACTCTCGTTTTTAGTAACGAGAAAATACCCTTCGCTGTGGAAAAAGCCTGAAAAGTAACCGATGTTTACTTCATTAGTCAACATTATAGCTTGGTCGGAGTTGTTAATATAGCTCTTTAACTTATCATTCAAAGTCAATTATTTTCTCCTTTAACGCGTCGATTGCAAGAAAATAACCAATCTTGCCAAAGCCCGCGATCTGTCCTACGCAAACCGGAGCGATAACAGACTTATGTCTAAACTCTTCCCTCGCGTGGATGTTTGACATATGAACTTCGATAAACGGTACATCAACGCTGGCGATAGCGTCGCGCAGAGCATAGCTGTAATGCGTCAAAGCTCCCGCGTTGATTATAACTCCGGCGTATTCATCCATAGAAGCGTGGATCTTGTCGATCAGATCGCCCTCGTGATTTGACTGATAAACTTCACATTCAAAGTCCCTTTTTTTAGCGTATTCAATAACCTTTTTTTCGATGTAGCCCGCTGTTTCGGCACCGTAAATGCCTTTTTCACGGATGCCCACCATATTGAGATTAGGCCCTAACAACAAAAGAATCTTTTCCATTTTTTCACCTTTTTCATTATTATAAATCAAAAGCGGACAGCATACGCTGTCCGCATATTGGTTACCTGTATTTGCGTTTGCGAGCTGCTTCAGATTTTTTCTTACGCTTTACAGAGGGCTTCTCATAAGCTTCTCTTTTGCGAACCTCAGCAATAACGCCAGCTCTGGCACACTGCTTCTTGAATCTTCTCAAAGCGCTTTCAAGAGATTCATTCTCTTTTAATCTAATCTCTGCCATCTATCTTCCCTCCCATCTGCCATATGGCATGGGTACTTTGCATAATTTGCAATAGCTATTATACA
>CADBXH010000034.1 GCA_902798605.1 uncultured Ruminococcus sp.
CCGCTTTGCGGCATTTCCCCTATTAGGGGAATTTCACGCGGGTGCTCCCCTACAATGGCAAGGAAAAGTATGCGATTATTTCTTAAGTTGACGACATTGCCTCCGCCGCCTTATGGCGGCACCTTTTTCTGGCGAAAACGGCAACCCTTTTGTCACTTCGTGACATTTCCCCTATCAGGGGAATTTCCCGTAACAAGTAACGGGGGAGGCTTTAAAGATGTGATTAAAACGACAAACGGTCTGCTACATCGAGCAGACCGCTTGCGGAGATTATTTATGAAAAAGAAACGTGACGTTTCATCCAAATCCGCCTATTAAAACCACAGCTTTATACAAAAGTTTTGCTGACGACGGTAATAACGTTGATTTTTATAAATTATAATGTAGTTTCTGCTGTTGCGGGGATCATCACAGAGATCTCGAGGTTGCCGTTGCGGCATCTGAGCTCGTCGATAAAGTCCTGTATATCGTCCTCGCTCCTGAGCTCGATATTATAGCTGAGCTTATAGAGGCTGCCCATATTTGTCGTCTTAACGTTTTGGAGCTTGGAAGCCTTTGTGTATTTGTCAAAAACATCGTCAAAGGAATGGGCGTAGTTGAGATCCTCCGGGACGGTTATCCTGAGCTCCCTGACAAGATCGTCCTTCTCCTTGAGCCTGATGAACGACGCGATTATCATTGCTGCGCAGAAGATGACTACGAAAACCGCGGCGAGTCCGATGTAACCCATAGCGGTCGCGAGTCCTGTAGCCATCGCGAGGAAGATACAAACGATCTCCTTTGCCGAGCCGGCAACGCTTCTGAAACGGACAAGCGAGAAAGCTCCCATTACCGCAATACCTGTGCCGACGCTTCCGTTTACGAGCATTATTACCGTCTGGACTATCGCGGGGATCATAAACAGCGCGAGCATAAAGCTCTTGCTCTGCTTTGCCCTAAAGCTCGCTGTAAAGGCTATCAGCGCGCCTAAGACAAGCGACACCGCAGTGCAGATAAGATAAGTTTGTACAGTGAATGTTTCGGTTCTTTCAAATACTGTTTGGATTCCCATTTGTATACCTCCTTTGCCTTTGCTGACTGTATGATAACCTGTCAAGCTTAAAAAAGGCTTAAAAAATTTAAAAAGTTTTTAAAAACTTTTTTAGGGATTTTTTAAGATATATATATTAGTATAAATTCAGAGAACAGAAAAGGGTGTTGTTATGAATATACTTATTGTTGAAGATGAAAAAAGGCTTGCTACGGCGTTAAAGCAAATACTGACCGAGCAAAAATATATGGCGGATGTCGTGTATGACGGCGACGAGGGGCTCGACTATGCCCTGAGCGGGATATATGACCTTATTATCCTCGATGTTATGCTCCCCTGCCGCGACGGTTTTGAGGTGGCGCAAGAGCTCAGAAAAAACAAGATCGAGACCCCTATTCTTATGCTGACCGCAAAGGACACCATTGCCGACAAGGTAACGGGGCTTGACAGAGGCGCGGACGACTATATGACAAAGCCGTTTGCTCCCGAGGAACTTTTGGCGCGCATAAAGGCTCTCACCCGCCGCAGAGGCGAGGTCATTTTGGACGAGGAGGACTTCGGCGACTTCAACTTCAACGCCTCGACAAGCACATTGACAAAGGGCGCAAAGTCGGTTCACCTCAACTTTAAGGAAGCCGAAATTTTAAAACTCTTGATCGCCAACCGCGATATAATAATCTCAAAGGACGACATCATCACCAAGGTCTGGGGTTATGACTCGGGCTCTCGATAGCGCAAAAGATCGTTCAAGGTATGAACGGCAAGCTGACCGCCGAAAGCAACGAACAGGACGGAACTACATTTACGGCGGTGTTTAGATGAAAATCAAATTTATCCTTAACAATCGTAGGGGCGGACCCAATTGTCAGTTAAGAGTTATGAGTTAAGAGTTATGAGTTTTGGATAAACTGTCATATCCCCGCTGCCTATAGATACATAAAGTTATTTGAACGACTCGGATAAAACCCGGTGTTTATGCGGGTTCTGTCAATTCGTTCAATTCAGGCAATATGAACGACTCGTAAACTAAATACGCGGAAAAACGAATAATCAAATCCTTATTCTCAGCGTCTATTCGATAATAGGATTTCACCTGAACGACTCGATAAAACTCAATGTTTATGCGGGTTTGCTCCAAGTCGTTCATATAAGATAAGGTATCTGTAAAACTATGAAATCCTACTCGGGCAACGACCATACAACAACTCTTTCATTGCCAAATCCTTTATATTTATGTTTTATATCAAGCTCTTTTCTTGCTCTGTATAATGTGCTGGTTGAACATTCAAATCTTTCACAAATCTCATTCATATCCTTTATCTCGATCTCGTTTTCCTCCCCGAACATCTCCAAAATCTTATCGCAGAGCTCGTCTTTTTTCACGCTCGGCTTATTCCTTTCGGTCTGCTTGAAGTTCAGGATATCGTCGGCTGTTTCGTCGCAGAAGCAGTTGAATTTAATGCCGCCCTGTTTTGGGTTGACCTCAAAGCAAATGCTCCTGCCCCGCATCTCGAGCGAGGATTTTTCGTGGCAGAGGATCCTGCCGAACGGGTTCTTTGGGTCTTTGCCCAAGATCAGCATACTCCTCGCCACCGCAGGGATGTCCATTGAGCCGAGCGCCCTGTGGAGCGCGGCATTCTGGCTCGACTTTGAGTGGTGCATTATCAAAATGACCGCCACATTGTATTTCTCGGCAAGATTGTGGAGCCTCTGCAAAACGGGTCTGACCTCGTTCGCGCGGTTCATATCTATCTTCGCGCCGAGGTACGCCTGCAACGGGTCGAAGATCAGCAGCTTAGGCTTCAAATCTTTCATTATCTGCTCCACGCGGTCGTCCGAGAGGTTGAGCGTTTTGTCGGTCTCGTCGAGGATGAAGATTTTTGAAAAGTTCGGTCTCATCGGCTCGAGTCGGGGTTTTATCGTGTCGGCAATGCCGTCCTCAGCCGTCTGATAAACGACGTTTGCGGGCTCGCAGTAGGCACGGGTCTCGCCGTAAAACGGTCTGCCCGTGCTGACCTGAGCGGCTAAATAGAGCGACAAAAAGGTCTTGCCCGTGCCGGGGTCGGCAGTCATCAGGGTGATCTTGCCCTGCGGGATGTACGGGTACCAAAGCCATTCGGTGGTGGTGGACTCGACATCGTCGAGGCAGATATAAGTCGATTTTTTATTTTGCAGGGGCGGGCATTGCCCGCCCGCGGGCTCAAGGCAAACGTCGCTGTTATCTGCGGGCGGGCATTGCCCGCCCCTACAATACAGCTCCGTCGTCATTGTAAGCGCTTTTAGTTTGAATCTAACCGCTTCCTCTTTGCTCTCGTTTTGCGAGGGCTTTTCTTTTTCGTAGACGTCGGTGATGTCGCCCTTGTGCTTCAGGTCTGTCCATTCCTTTGTCAGATCGAGCGCCTTGACCTCGTCGGCAAAGGGCTCTATTTGCTCGGCTATGTAATTCGCGAGCTCCCTGCCCGGGTCGTCGTTGTCGGGGATGATCGCCACGCTCACGCCCTTAAACATCTCGTTATACTCCCTGCACCACTTCTTCTCGAGCTTTCCCCTGCCCGCTCCGTGAGGCGAACAGACGGCGAGCAAGCCGAGGTCATTCGTGAGGGTGTCAACGTCCTTTTCGCCCTCGGCGATGTAGAGCGTCTCTCCCCTTTCGCGCGCCTGAAAAACGCTGCCCTGCTTGTAGAGCGGAACAGGCAGACTTCTGCCGTTTTCGTCCTTCGGCAAGCCCTTGACCTGCTGACCCTTGTCGCCCTTATGGTACCAGCAAAACGCCTTGTGGTAGCTTTGCGAGGTATTGTCCCAGACATAAAAGCGGGTCTTTTTGAGGTTTTCGGAGTAGTAGTATGTAACCTGCTCGGGTCGTGTCACAGCGCTTTTCTGCTCAAAGAACAGCTCCTTAACATCCAAATTCAAAGCGTCCATTACGGTCTTGCCGTCGGCTCCGCACACGGGACAGGTCATAACGATGCCCTTTTGACCCTCCATAATGTCAAGGCTCGGTCGGTGGTCGTCGTGGCACGGACAAAGCGCGATATAGCTCCCGTCGGACTGAGGCTTAACGCCGTCAAGGTGTGATAAGATTTCCTGTAGATTCATATACGAATCCCTCCTATTTTTTTGATAAGAGGCAAACACCTCTTTCACTAATAGGTCGAAAACAGAAAAAATTGCACACTTTTATGCAATTTTTAAAAAAATAATTTTAAAATAGCAGGGATTGATTATGTTTTGGCAATTATGAATTATAATTATAGGGGCAGCCCCCTCAATCATTTTGCGCACAAAATTACAGCTCCCCCGAATTGTTTCGGGGGAGCCTTTGAATATGTTGATTAAATTAAATCAATTGATCGGTTTTGCGCCGGGATTCTCGTCGGGATTTTCAAGGTAGAACTTGAGGTAATCGCCCGAGGTGCCCACAAGGCTGTCGTCGATTACGACCCACATCTCGTTGTAGCCAAAGCCCTCGTAGTCCTTGGTCTGGTTCGTGCCGGAGCTCGAAGCAGAAACGATGATGTTGTAAGTACCCGCGAGCTGGCTGTGATCCTTAACGTTCTCGTAAACGAAGCTGTAGTCATACCAGCCGTCGCCGTCGTCGTCGAGAGCGGGCTTACCTGCCCATGTGCCGCCGGTGAAGTTCTGGTCTGCGAGGTGCTTGCCCTCAAGGTCGGAAGCCCAGATCCAGAGATAAGGATCCCATGTGAGGTTTCCGCTGTGCTTGAAGTGGAGATTTACATCGCAGTTGCCGGGAACATAGTAGTAGTTTACAACGAGCTTGGGTCCGTACTCGATCGTGCCCGAGGTCTTCTGGGGAAGTCTTGTCTCGTCAAGAGAATAACCCATTACTACATACGGTTCGGAGGTGAACTCCTCGCCTACTCTGCCGTTGATGTCGATCGTTGAATCCTTGAACTGCTTAACTTGGCCCTGAGGATCGGTGTAGTAGTAGTTGATCTGGACGCTGCCGGTAGCTACGTTGTGGCCCGCAGTGAACTTCTGCATCATAAGAGTGTCCATAATATCTACCTGACCGTCGCAGTTGAAGTCGAGATCCTTGTTGGGCATAGGAGCCTTTTCAACGAGTATCTTCTGCATCATAGTTACATCGAGAGCCGAGATCTCGCCGTCGCCGTCAAGGTCGCCGTTTGTCCTGAGAGGCTCGGGGATATAGTCGGTGTAGATGAAGGTAACTTCCTGAGCTTCTTCGCTGAATACGCCTGTGTCCTCGCCGATGACCGAGTCAAACTCATACTTGGGATCAACGCCGGAGGTCGGGAGAACCTGATAACCTGCGCCGATCTTGCCTGTAACTGTTGTTGAGGGAGCAACTTCCGCGCCGTCAGCGCTGCCGTACTTGTAGTTTACGATGACCTTGCCTGTGTCTGAGGGGATATCAGCAGCTTCAAAGCTCTCTTTGTCGACCGCGATCATTGATGAGTACGCGGGAACCTCAAAGGTCTTGCCCTGAACCTCGCCGAGGTTGTCAACGCCTGCGCACCGGTCGTTGGCGATGATCACCCACTCGTCGGCAGAAGCGCCGTTTACGGTGAAGGTCTTGTCTGTAGCAGCCGCGTTGTGGATAACGAGCATAGTCTTCCACTCGCCCTCGGTGTTGTTGGTGATCTCAAACTGAACGTTGTCCGAGTTAACATCGAGCGAGGGTGTGGTGTTGAAGAACTTGAAGTTATCTTCAAAGCTCTTGTCCATAGAAGTGAGCGGAGTGTAGTTCGCCTTGATCTTCATCATACCGCTGTAATAGCCGACCAGGTCAGCGTAATCTACCGCGTTGTTCCAGGTGATCTTGTTGATCTCGGGTGAAGATTTATAGCTGTTTGTGTCGCCGTACTTTGTACGAGCCATCTCGTCGCCCGCGAGGTAGAAGGTAACGCCCTGAGAGGTGTTGAGGATAGCGGAAGCCATCTTGCTCTTCTTTACGCTGTCGGCGTCGCGAACGCCGTACTTCTTGCCCGTTGAGGCAGAGATCTGGTCGTAAAGCGTCGCGTTATCGTGGCAGGCGGCGTAGGTTACCGTCTGTGACGGAGCGGATGAAGTCCAGCCCCAGTCGGAGGCATTATCGGGCTTATATGTATTTGCGCGCGCGCCGTAGCGGATAGCCTTTGCGTAGCTTGTGTTGCCCGCGATATAGCCCTTTTCGTTGATATCAAATACCGTACCCTTGATACCGTTACGGATCTGATCGCTGAAGAACGCTACTCTGTCGTTAACCATACCGGCATTAGCCTGGGTAGCGGCATAGAACTTAGCGCCTGTGTATGTCTTTGTGTCGTGGTATGAGGTTCCGCCTGTCCAGCCCTCGCCCCACATATAGAGTCTTGAGTCGATCCGGTCGAGATCTTCGCGGATCTGGTTCATACACTCAACATCCATAAGACCCATAAGGTCAAAACGGAAGCCGTCGACGTGGTACTCGTTGACCCAGTATTTACACGAGTCACGGATGTACTGTCTTGTCATAGCGAACTCGGTAGCAACTTCGTTGCCGCAGCCCGAGCCGTTAGAGAACGCGCCTGTCGTCCTCATTCTGTGATAGTAATAAGGAACTGTAGCCTGGAAGCAGCTGTCATTTGCGTCGCAGGAGAAGGTGTGGTTGTAAACAACGTCCATTACAACCGAGATACCCGCGTCGTGGAGAGCCTTGATCATAGCCTTACATTCCTGGATACGAACGTTTCCGTCGTAGGGGTTGGTCGAGTATGAGCCCTCGGGAACGTTGTAGTTCTGAGGATCGTAGCCCCAGTTGAACTGGTCGTTAGAGCCTGCCTCGTCTATAGACTGGAAGTCATAGAACGGGTTGATCTGAACGGTGGTAACGCCGAGCTGCTTGAGGTAATCTATACAGGTCGAAACGTTGCCCTCGTTGTTGAGGGTAGTACCGGTCTCGGTAAAGCCCATAAACTTACCGCGGTAGTCCTCGTTTTTGATGCCCGAGCCCTGATCCCATGTGAAGTCCTTGACGTGAACCTCCCATACCTGGTTCTCAGTCTGTTTGTCGAGCAGAACGTGGGTGTCGTTATCCCAGCCGTCGGGGTTGGTGGAGCTGAGGTCGCAGACCATTGAACGTCTGCCGTTAACGCCGGTGGCTACGGAATAAACGTCCTGGGTCTCCGCTACCTGCGGAGTAGCAAGCGCTTTACCGTTTTTGTCGATAAGTGTGGATGTGACTGTGTAGGTGTAGTAGGTGTTTACGATGTCACCCTGTACAGTGGTTGTCCAAACGCCTGTCCACTTGTCGCCGTCCATCAGCTTTTCCATTTCGACCGAGCCGAGGTTCTCTGCGCCGGGCTCATTGTCGGAACCTTTTGTAAAGCGGTTCAAAACGACCTTTGTTGCCTTTGGTGACCAGAGCTTGAACACGGTCTGCTCAGGCGAATAATTCGCGCCGAGATCTCCGCCGTCGTATGTGTAGTTGGCGTCTACTGCCTGGTTGGCGAGGTTGTAATTGTTGGCGCCGACCTCTGCGTCGTCAGAGTTAGCCGCAAACGCGGTAACAAAGCTTGTTGACGCAAGCATACATACAGCGAGAACCGAAGCGAGAATCTTCTTTGTAGTTCTCATAAAGATATTCCTCCTTACTTATATTTTATTTGATTCCGCCGTGTTCTGACGGAAATAACTACCTTTACTAATCGGTATCCTGTCCGATATTTTCAACAATGTCCATTCGAGCCATCAGCTTTTGCTTGCGCTTATGTCTTGAGTAGATGACCGAAGCTACGCACAGGGCTAAAACTACACCCGCGCCTATTCCTACGCCTACGAGCAAGCCCGCGTATGGGTCGGGTCGTGAGGTGTAGCGGAAGAGAACGTTTATCTCTCCCTTTTTGAACGCTCCGTCGGCATTCTCGGGGATCTCGATGAGGTTCATATCCTCGTACTCGTTCTGCGGAGCGGAGTAATGCTCCCCTTCCTTGCCGGTCAACGTCTGCGTTTCGAGTATCTTACCCGTGTCCGCCATATAGACGAGGTTGACCTTGCAAATCGACTTGTCGGTGTCGTCGGTCACCTTTGTGTATTTGTAGAGTACCTGTATATCTTTGTCGGGGGTCAGACCCGCGCCGTTGTCGGGAAGCTGGTCGAGCAGGAGCGTATAGCCCTCTATATCCCTTAGCTTTGGCGTAAAGTACGGCTGTCCCTCGCGGTTGCGGATGACAAACGAATCGGCAAGATCGGAGCCGTTGATATCGTCAACAAATTTTATCGTAACGGTTGACACCTTTCCCTCGAACTCCTCAACATAAACGTCAGCGCGTCTGATCTCGTTTGTAAACTCGCCGCTTGTATCGCCCGATGATGACTTGATGTCGTAATTGAGAGATGACGCTATATCGTTGATGTTATAGGGATGTCCGATTTCGCCCGAAACCATCTGGGTCTTTATCTTATCCTTTGTTTTATTGTCGTAATAATTAACTATCAGCAAGCCTTCGTACTCTTCGATAGAGGCGTTTTCGTAGCTTGTCTTATCAATGAGGATCGCGGCAGAATGGGGCTTTACGTTAACGTTGCCGGATACGACACCGAGGTTGCGCAAGCCGGCTACTTCTTCGTTGGCGATCTGTACCCACTCATCATCAAGGCTGATATTCTGAGCGTCCGAACCGCCGTTGAAGATAGCGATCATCGTTCTCCACTTGCCGGATTCGGTGTTGTGTATCTTGTACGCACACACACCCGAGGGCAAGTCGTCAAGCGACTCAATATTGTTAGCCGTCATAGCTGTGCAGTCCGTAAGCGCTGCAAAGTTCTCGCGGATCTTCAGCATACCTCTGTAGTACTCGATGAGGTCGCTGTAATTCTCAAGGCTCTTCCAGTCGAGCATATTTTCTTCTCTTGAAGAAGCGAAGGAGTTTTCGTCGCCGTCCTTGCTGCGGGCGAATTCCTCACCGCCGAGGAAGAACGGTATACCCTGTGACGTCATTGTGATAGCCGCTGAAAGCTTATTCATAGCGAGCAGGTTTTCGTCGCGTTCGCGGTACTTTTTGTTGCCGTAAACGGAATCTACGAGCTTGTCGTACAGAGACAGATTATCGTGGCAGGAAGCGTAGCTTACGCACTGCGTGGGAGCGCTTGCCCAGCCTGTGCTCGCCTCTGACTGACCCAAAAAGCCTGTTTTGATAGAGGCACGCTTTGAGCCGTTTTGTACAAAGCCCACGCCGCCGCCGAAGTTATCGCCCTTGATACCGTCACGGAGCGTATCGTCAAACGCGCCTATGCGCGAATCGAGCATTTTCATATTATCCTGATTCGCAAGTGCAGTATCGGGAGCCGCTGCGGTATCCATCTTCCACGCCTCGCCGTACATCAGGATCTTTTTACCGCTGCCGTCGTCGTAAAGGTTATCGAGCGCCGTGCGGATAGAGTTCATAGTCGTAACATCGTGAAGACCCATAAGGTCAAAACGGAAGCCGTCGATATGATATTCCTTAGCCCAGTAGGTGACGGAATCTATCATATACTTTCTGAACATAAGGTGCTCTGACGCGGTGTCGTTGCTGCAGCCCGAGCCGTTTGAAAAGCTGCCGTCGGATTTCATTCTGTAGTAGTAGTTCGGCACGGTGTACTGGAACCACGACTTTGTAGAATATGTATGGTTATAAACAACGTCCATTACAACGCCGATACCAGCGTTATGGAGCGCCTGGATCATCTGCTTGCACTCTTTGATCTTTGTGACGCCGTTATAAGGGTCTGTTGAGTATGAACCCTCGGGGCAGTTGTAGTTGACCGGATCATAACCCCAGTTGTACTGCTTCATTATGTCCTTGGTCTCGTCAACCGAGCCAAAGTCGTACATAGGCATAATCTGAACGTACTTTACGCCGAGCTTTTTGAGGTAATCGACGCAGGTCGGGGTACCGCCTTGGATACCGTCTACGGTCGTTCCGCTCTCGGTAAACGCGAGATACTTGCCGCGGTTGGCTTCGGTAACTCCGCTTGATTCGGACGATGAAAAGTCCGCGACCGAGATCTCCCATACGGAAGCGTTCGTCTGCTGTGCGACAAAAACGTGGTTGTCGTTGTCCCAGTTGTCGGGATTGACAGCAGCAGGGTCAACGATCATACTGCGCTGTCCGTTTACGCCGCAGCCTTTGGCGTAAATATCGCCTGTAACCTTGGTGTCCTCTCCGTATGTCACCGAGTAGGTGTAGTACTTGCCGGCGAGGTCGCCGCTGATAGCGCCTTCCCAAACACCTGTTTCTTCGTTAAGGGTCATCGCCCTTGTTTTTATCGACTTGCTGCCCTCTTTTTCTGAGCCCTTGTCGTAAATATCGACACTGACCTCATCGGCAGTAGGCGCCCACACCTTAAAGGTAGTGGAAGTTTTTGAATAGGTCGCGCCCAAGTCGTCGCCGTCATACGCCCATTTGTCGAGCTGAGCGGCATAAAGATGAAAATCCGTAATTTTGTTGTCCGCGGAAACGGAAGCCGCACTCATACCGGTTATCATAATTAATACCATAACTCCTGTTAGAATTCTTTTGAAATGCAAATCAATGCCTCCTTGCAGGTGCACTTATTCAACTTATTTTATCACACTTTAAGCTCGGTTTTAATTCTGATAAAGAATATTGTTGTTTATTCAATATGTTTAGACTATAGAAAATTTACTGTGATTTATGTATAATGTGCACAAGTGATATTTTGGAACATATATGGACAATAAATGTTTATTTTGATAATATTAAAATAACTCTGCAATATATTTCTATAAAAAAACCGAAGGGTATCAAAAATACTCTTCGGTTATTTTATTATTTAGTTGGTTCTACCCCATTGCGTTTCAGGTAATCTACGATCTGCTCATCATCGAGGATACCGAGGTCGTCACAGCCCGCAAGGTGCTCGTTGTGATGCCTGAGCTCGTGGCGCAGGATACGCGCGAGCTCCTCTTTGAGCCTCTCGTTGCTGACGTTGCCGTAGACGCGCGCGATAGAGCCGTAGTAAAACACTATGGCGTTGCCAAGGTTATTGCGTATGTACTCACCCATTATGAATAAATCGTTGTGCAGGGCAATCGGGTGTATCTTTTGCTGAGGAAGCAGCGAGATCCCGCAGTTGAGCTCGCGGTAGAGCTCATACGGCATTGAATCGGCTATTTCATCGAGCATTTCTGCACATTCTTCAAAACTTACCATAATTCTAAAAAGGAATATTAATAATCAAGGTAGTCCTTGAGTTTGCGGCTGCGCGAGGGGTGGCGGAGCTTACGCAGTGCCTTTGCCTCGATCTGGCGGATACGCTCACGGGTTACGTTGAACTCCTTGCCTACCTCTTCAAGGGTGCGGCTTCTGCCGTCCTCAAGACCAAAGCGGAGCCTGAGCACCTTTTCCTCGCGGGGAGTCAGGGTGGCAAGCACATCCGAGAGCTGCTCGCGGAGCATTGTATGTGAAGCCGCGTCAGCCGGTGCGGGAGCGTCGTTGTCGGGGATGAAGTCGCCGAGGTGGCTGTCCTCCTCCTCACCGATAGGAGTCTCGAGCGATACGGGCTCCTGAGCGACGCGCATTATCTCGCGGACTTTATCTACGGGCATATCGATCTCCTCGGCGATCTCATCGGGAGAAGGCTCGTGGCCGTTCTGATGGAGCAGCTGAGACTGTACCTTTTTGACTTTATTTATTGTTTCTACCATATGAACGGGGATTCGGATAGTACGCGCCTGGTCGGCGATCGCCCTTGTTATAGCCTGGCGGATCCACCATGTTGCGTAGGTCGAAAATTTAAAGCCCTTGGTATAGTCGAACTTTTCGACCGCCTTGATAAGTCCGAGGTTACCCTCTTGGATAAGGTCAAGGAACTGCATTCCTCTGCCGAGGTAACGCTTTGCGATACTTACAACGAGTCTGAGGTTGGCTTCGCTCAATCTCTGCTTTGCCTGAACGTCGCCGTCAGAGATACGGATAGCGAGCTCTACCTCTTCCTCCGAGGTCAAAAGCGGAACGCGGCCGATCTCTTTGAGATATACCTTAACGGGGTCGTCGATAGTAACGTTCTGCTCCGATGACTGAGTGCCGGTGTTTTCGTCCTTTGATTCCTCATAGCTGAGCTCGATCTCGTCGATTTTTATCTCGCCCATATCCTCAACGATCTCGATACCCTGAGCCTCGATCGCGTCATAGAGCTTTTCGAGCTTTTCGGGGTCAAAGTCGAGCTCACCGATAGCGTCCAAAATATCCTGGTTAGTGATAGATCCTTTCTGCTTACCGAGCTCGACAAGCTCCTTTAAAATTGATTTCTTTTCCTGCGGCATAAAATCATCCTTTCTTTTCCCTTATCTTATTGAGCCTGTTCAGCATATCCTCATCGGACATTTCCGCATAGTCCTTGCCTTGCGGCTTTTGGCTCTCGTAAATTATTATGTTTATGTACTCATCAAGCGCGGCTTTGGTCTCGTTGATCATTTGGCGCTCGTGATACATCTTGTAAAAATGGTTTCTTTCATCCTCGGTAAAATCCGCCGTTATGTTGTTGAGCGGATCAAAACCGTTCTTTATTCGCTCGCTGAAATACTCATAATAGCGGCGCATAAGCGAATTTTGGAAATTGTCGGGGTTTAGCTTTTTTGAAATATAATCGGCAGAGTCGGGGTTCTTTACAAGATAAACCACCAAAGCCTCCTCCGCGGAAGATGACCGCGGCTTTTTTTGATGCTCTGTGTTGAATTTATCTCCCCTGCCGCCGAGGTCGGCGCGTATCTTGCGCAGCTCTTTTTTGCTGTCATCGCGGCTTTTGCGGCGGATATTTGACTCGACCTGACGCTTAAACGCTTCCTTGTCGACTTCAAATTCCTTGCATATCTGCGAGGTATAAACATCGCGCTCTATATCTCCGCTGATAGTGGAAATAAGCTGAGAGGCAGCGTTTAGGTAACCTACCCTGCCCTCGCTCGTCTCGGTATTATACTGCTTTTTAAGCTTTAGCAGGCGGTACTCGACGTCGTTGCCGCTTTTTTCGATTATATCCCTGAACGCGGCGGGTCCGTCTGCTCCGTGAGATTTGATGAACTCATCGGGATCCTTGCCGTTTGGGATATTAAGCACCCTTATGTTTAGCCCGGCGTTCCTCAGCAACGGGATAGCCCGGGCGGTAGCCTTTTGCCCTGCCTCGTCCGCATCGTAGCAGATTATCACCTCGTCGGCGTAGCGCTTCATCAAAAGTGCCTGCTCGTTTGTCAGCGCGGTGCCGAGGGTAGCCACGGCGTTTTGGAAGCCCGCCTGATTGACAGCGATAACGTCCATATATCCCTCGCAGAGTATCAATGTGCGCGAGCCCGAGTTCTTGGCGTTGTTGAGAGAAAACAAATTCTCACTCTTTTTGAACACGGGCGTGTCCGAGGTGTTGAGGTACTTAGGCTTTTGGTCGGTCATTATTCGTCCGCCAAAGGCTATTACATTGCCTCTGAGGTCGATTATCGGGAACATTACGCGGTTTGTAAAGCGGTCGTAGATACCCTTGCCGCTCCTTCTGCGTACGGCAAGGTTAGCCGCGACAAGCTCGTTATCCTTAAAGCCCTTTGCTTTTAAGTGTTCACAAAGCGAGCTCCAGTTGTCATCGGCAAAGCCTAAGCCAAAGTGGCGGATAGTGCTGTCGGCAAGCATACGCGACCTAAAATAATCAAGACCTGCCCTACCCTTTTCGGACACAAGGGTGTTGTAGTAGAACCTCGCAGCCTCGCGGTTGGCTTCATACACTCTTTTGCGCAGGCGGCTCAGGCTGTCGTCATAGCCGTCCTCGGGCATATCCATACCCGCGCGCTGGGCGAGATATTTTACCGCCTCGACATAATCGAGGTTGTCGATTTTCATAATAAACGAGATAACATCGCCTGCGGCTCCGCAGCCGAAGCAGTAGAACGAGTCGGTTTCGGTATATATATTAAAGGAAGGGGTCTTTTCTCCGTGGAATGGACAGAGCCCGACCATATTTCTACCCCGTTTTTTTAACGTGACATAGGATGAGATAACATCGGTGATGTCGTTCCTCATCTTAAGCTCCTGGATGAATCCTTCGGGAAATGCCGTAAAAACCAACCCCCTTTATGCTGAATTGCTTTTTTTCTACTGTTTTTATTATCTCCGATAACTTTTTACGTTATTATGGTAAATAATCCTTTATTTATTTAAAAAAATTAAATTTCGGTCATAAAATATTCTTCATCGTCGGATTTTGCCTGAATCTCGCCCGAGGTCAGATCGGCGAGCTTTTTATTCAATGCGTCGAATAAATCGGGACTGATGTGGAATTTGAGGGTAACGTCGGCTTCAAACGCCGTATCGTCTACAATGCCGCCCATATCGAGTATGAGCGACGAGATTTTTCCGTACTGATTGTAATTGCAAATCAGCGAGCAAACGCTGCAGTTCTGCATTTTTACGATTTGACCCGCCTCGAGCGCGAGCTTAGCGCCTTGGGAATACGCGCGGACAAGACCGCCCGTACCGAGCAAAACTCCGCCGAAATAGCGCGTTACAACTACGCAGACGTCATAGACCTCGTTCTTAGTTATGACGTCAAGCACGGGCATACCCGCGGTACCCGAGGGCTCGCCGTCGTCGCTGTAGCGCTTGATGTTGCCCTCACGGAGCGAATAGGCATAGACGTTATGCCTTGCGTCCCAGTGCTTTGAGCGCAGAGAATTGATGAAATCCGTTGCCTCCTGCTCGGTCTTAACAGGCTTTACATAGCCGATAAACCGCGAGCGCTTCTCGGTAAATTCATCATGTGATTCGATTTTTACGGTTTTATAATCCTTATTCATAGGCATTCACAAATAAACAAATAAACGAAAACAAGGCGGCACATCTGTGCCGCCTGTGTGATAACTCATTATTTTTCGATGTTGAAACGTCTTTTGAATCTGTCAACACGTCCGCCTGTATCAACAAGCTTCTGCTTTCCTGTGTAGAAAGGATGACACTTAGAGCAAATTTCAACACGGATATCCTTTTTTGTTGAACCTGTTTCGATCACGTTACCGCAAGCGCAGGTAATTGTGGTCTGCTCATACTTAGGATGGATTCCTTCTTTCATTCTTCTCACCTACTTACATTAGATCTTTACGCAAATAACAGATTGATTATACTACATTTATTTATAAAATGCAAGTATTTTTTTAATTTTTTTATTTTATCGCCTTAGAATCTATTTCTTCCTCAGCCATAGCGATGAACTCGTCGAGCTTCATAGCGCCGAGATCGCCCTCCTTGCGGTGACGGACAGAGACGGTTCCCGCCTCGATATCCTTGTCGCCGATGATGAACATATAGGGAACCTTTTCAAGCTGAGCCTCGCGGATCTTGTAGCCGATCTTCTCGCTTCTGCCGTCTACCTCTACGCGCATACCCTTGGCTTCGAGAGCCTTTTTGATCTCATATACATAGTCGAGGTGTCTGTCGGCGAC
>CADBXH010000035.1 GCA_902798605.1 uncultured Ruminococcus sp.
CATAACGATGTTTCTTCTCTGGATCGTCCTTATCAAGAAAACAAGCATAGATGAATTCAGAGCCCCTGATTCTGCCAACGGCAACAGATTGCGATCCGCCATCACCAACAGCCAAAGCTGTGTAATTATCGCCAACGTTCTTGCCAGACTTGATTTGATAAGCTGATTCCTTGTCTTTCTCGAACGACCACTGGGTATCTTTTACAAGCTGTTTAAAAGACTTGTCGTTGGGCATCATGATGTCATATACGTCTGCCTGCGCCTCTTTTTTATCCGTTTCAGGGTTGCGATCCAAGTAGTGGTTTTGTGACGTCACTTTCACTCGACCATCATTCACTATACAATCAAACATCTTTTGAATACTCTGCTGCGCCATCAGGGCTGAAGGCGATGCCATCAGCATGGCTACTAAGATAATAACTTTACTCTTCATATGCAATTAATTCATTTTGTTCGTTAATATAAATTATGGTACCATCTTCTTGTATTACAGGGATATAGCCATAGGCAGCCAATTGGGCCTCGACCAACTCCTGTTGGCATTGCGCCATTTGCTGTTCTGCCTCCTGAAGTTCCTGCGCCATCAGGCCATAAGCCTTATCGATGTCGTGGATAGTGGGCTCCGTCTTACGGAGTCTGCGCTTTTGAGCAGGGCAATAAGCCTGTTTACGTTGTCCTCGATACTCGCGATTATGATTTTGCCCCACAGCGATTTTGAAAAATTCTTTTCGCTGTAGCTGTTAAGCATTTTGTCGAGCCAGACCTCCGGGAACGGCTGGGTCGACAGAAAATCACTGATTTTAAGGACTGATTTCCTCAGCGCCGCGTCGCCCTTTTTGGTGGCGGCAAAGGCGTTAAGAAGTTCTTCAAATCCCTTTGGCTCGGAAATATAGAACTCCTCAAAGGTTTTGTCCAGAGCCTTTTTGCCGAGCACGTCAAGCTCGCCTATGTCGCCTATACGGTAGTCGGACGAGATACCGAGCGCGTGAAAATACTCCCTCACTATATCGCCGCAAAAGCTGTCTATCGTGGAGATATGCGCATTGTTCAAGCGCTTTTTTTGCTCGATATAATACGGGTTGTAGGGGTCTTTTTCAATAAGCTTGTTTATCGCCTCGCTTATCCTCTGCTTCATCTCGGCGGCGGCGTCGCGGGTGAAGGTGACTACCAAAAGCCTGTCGGCGTCAACGGGAGCTTTTTCCCGCGTTATCATCTTTTTTACGCGCTCGACAAGTACGGCGGTCTTGCCCGAGCCCGCAGCGGCTGAAACAAGCACTGAACCGTCGGTTGAATCTATCGCGTTGAGCTGTTCGTTAGTCCACTCACGCATCTTCTTCACCGCCTTCCTTTTTGAGCTCGTCCATAAGGGTCTGTTTATCCATAGCCACGGCGTTCCTCGGCTCGCTCTGACGATAGGCGCAAACGCTGTCGTACGGGCAGTAGGCGCAGCCGTCGTAAGCTCCCTTTAGCGGAGCTGCCTCGATCTTGCCGTCGTATAGTCTGTTGCCCATATCGGCAACGGTCAGATCGAGCTTTTTGAATACCGTGTCAAATTCGTCGCTGCTGAGCCTGCTCGATGACTGCCGCCTGTCAAATTCGAGTTTAACGGGGATATATGTGGCGGAGTCGGTCTTGTCCATCGCGTGGATGACTGTTCTGTCGTCAAGCACGACGCCCTTCATTTTGAGCTTTGAGTCAAGCTCCTTTTTTATTTTGTCGTCCGTCATATTATCCGCGGAGACAGTCGGGGTCGTGCCCGGCATATAGAGCACCGCCGAGGGGATGATCTCTCCGTACTTTTGCTTGCCTGTGGAGTCGATCGAGTGCAGATAAATGAGCATTTGCAGGTTCACGCCGTAGAGAATATCGCTGAGCTTGAAATCCTTCGGCCCTGTTTTGTAGTCGATAACGCGCAGGTATTTTGCCCCGTCCTTTTCCATCACGTCTACCCTGTCTACGCTTCCGCGGATAGACACGGTGCGTCCGTTTTTGAGCTTTACATTGTATGCGGGTATCTCCTCTGAGATATTCAGCTCGCAGTCCGCGACGTCAAAATCGCTCTGGGACAGCTCCTCGATGATATGTTTAAGCAGAATCAGCACGTTTCCGCTGAGGACTTTAAGCTCAAACATAAACTCACCGGTTTTGTTATCCTCGCCGCCGAAGTGCGTCACAAGATAATCGGAGAGCATGTCGTTTATAAAGCGGATAATCTCTTCATCGCTCATTGTGCTGTATTCGCTTTTTTCAAATGTATCAAAGAAAACCTCGAGGATATAGTGCACGAGCGTACCGTATTCCATCGGGTTGATCTCTGCTCTGTAGCGCTCGCGGATGCGCAACCCGTAATTGCAGAAGTACGAGAACGGGCAATTGCTGAATTTTTCTATTTGAGAAGCGGAGATGTTGAGCCTTTCGCCGAAAAGCTCCTCCGCGTTTTTCCTGTCCTCTATCACAAACGGAGACTTTTGGGCGGCTCGCCTGACCGCCTCGGCCTTTGATCTGTATTCGCTGTCGTTGTCAAAAAACTCGCGCAGGCCGAGGAGCTCTCTGTTGCCGCAGAGCGAGCGCGCGTATTCTTCAAACGCGGGCTTTAACGCCAGCATAGAGTCGGTCATGGAGTAGTCAAAATCGGTTTTATCAAGCACGGCGATTTTCGGGAATGCCGCCGATACCTCGCTGATTATCTGTGAGGGCTTGAATTTTTCGCCCTTCAAATCGACCGTTGGGTAGCTAACAAAGAGCTTGTCCGACACCGCGGTGATACAGCAGTACGCCATATATGTCTCGAGGTTCGCAACGTCCGAAAAGTCCTCGGTAAAATCGAGGTCGTTTAGTATGAGCAGCTTTTGCTCATACGCCGAGAACAGCCCGGTGCTTTTCGGCGCCGCGGGGAAAACTCCGTCGTTGCAGCCGATAACGAACGCCGCCTTGTGTGAGGATATCCTCACCCTCTGCGCGGTGGTCACGGTCACGCAGTCGAGCTTGCGCGGGATCTCGGCGAAGTCGATCGAATGTATCTGCCTTGTCAAAAGCTCGTAGTACCGCTTTGCGGAAAGCTTGCTCTCTCCTATTACCGCCACGGTTTTGTCGAGGGCGTCCATCAAGAGCTCCCAGATCCTTATCTGCTCGGCGGCGTACTCCGCCTCTCCGTTTTCTGACAGCTCGTCGTAAAGCCTTTTGAGGGCTTCGGGCACTCCCATATTCTCTAAGAGCTTATAGAGCAGGCTTGAGATCTCGAGTCCCGATTTGTCTTTTATATCTTTTTTGAACTTGATTATCGGCTCGATCACCGAGCGCCTTACGCCCTCGGCAGCCGCCAAGGCGCGCTCGTCGGACTCTGTAAAACTCTCCGAAAAACCGCGCGGGTTGTTCTCAAACGGCTTTTTGAAGCCGGAATTGTTGATGTTCCAGATATAAACGTAGTTTTCAAAGTCGCATATTTCTTCTGAAGAATTATCAGTCAGCCCTGTTTTGAGGAGCGACAGAATATCCTCGCGCTCAAAGTTGTCGAGTATCATCCTGAAAACCGAATTCACAAGCCTGATGACGGGCTTGATGTCGGCGTCCTTGCGCACGTCCATAAAATACGGTATCTCGTACTTTTCAAAGATAACGTCCAAAATCCCGTTGTAATTGTCTGTCTCGTGGCAGATGACCGAGATGTCTGAATACAGATACCCCTCGTCGATGATAAGGTGCTTGATCTGCCTTGCTATGTACTCGCACTCGTCGCTTTGATCGCTCGCCTTGTAGACAGATACGTTCTCGGGGCGTGATGCAAACGGCGTATCGGGCTTGCGGTTGCGAAACGCGAAGGCTTCAAGCGTTTTTAGCTCGTCGTTATTAAAGCGCGTGCACTCGGTAAGCTTGACCGGCGAGGCTATATTTATAAAATCCTTGTTGGCGATAGCTTTCAGCTTTTTGTAGGTCTCGTTACAGGTCGCGAAAACATCCTCGTTCTGAGCGTTTTCCGGGTCGAGCGTTAGCGCTATATATGTATTGCCGCAGCGGTTCATAAGTAGCCTGATGAGCTTAAGCTGCTGCGCGGTGAAGCCGCTGAACGAATCCGCGAACAAGGTATAGCCGCTGAACAAACTATTATTCTCTAAAAGAATATTATACACTCTGTCGAGGTCATCGAGCGGGTCTATGTAGCTCTGCGACACGATCGCGTCAAAGCTGTCGAAAACCAGCGCGGTCTCGTTAAGCTTAGTCTTTACGGTGTTGTCGTCGATATTCTCGGCGGCAGCGCGGAGCATATCGGAGGTGACTCCGCTCTTTTTGCACTCCTTTAGGGTGGAGATCATCAAATCGGGAATACCCCTGTTCTTCTCTTCGCTCAATAAGGTGAGTTTGCCCGCGAGCTGTTCAAGCGTTAGGCTCATAATAACAGCCCTTGTGCCGTCGTCTATCACATTCTTGGGGGTGTTGGCGGTCTGCTCAAACACGCTTCTGCAAAAGCTGAGAAAGCCGAAAACATTCACGCTCTTGGAGTTCTTCGCGCCGAGCAGCTCAAAAAGGGATTTTTCGGTCTCAAACGTGCTTTGGTCGGGCACGAGCATAATTATCTTATCTTCGCCCGACGATACCATATCCTTTATTTTGTTGTAAATATACGAGGTTTTTCCAAAACCGCTTCTGCCCAAAATAAACTGAAGCATCTTATCCTCCATAAATTCATTTGTAGGGGCGGACCCGTGTGCCCCTACGAAAAAATATATAACTTTTTTATTTTTCAAAAATTGTTTTCATCATTTCAAAAAGCTCGACTACCTTGAATTTATAACTGTATTTTTCGTTTTTTATTATCTCGTACTCGTCATCATCGAGCGCCTGCTTTGCCTTTTCGTCCTGTTCTGCCGCCGCGCTTACGCAGATAGACGGGTACATCACGCACCACCAGTTGTGGCCTTTGCCGCTGCCTATGGTGATCCTTAAAGCGTCGTACATTCCCGACGGCAGTGTGTATGAATCGTAGTAACGGGTGGTAAAGTACATTTTTTTGATCTCGGCTTTTACGGTTTGATCACAGCCGAGGTCTTTTAATTCATTTTGCGCGACCCGCGTTATGTTATCGAGATTACTTGAAACCAGGCTTTCCGCCTCTTGTTTTGATTTTGCCGACTCAAACAAGCCCTTTGAGTATTCAAGCACCCTGTCGCGGACTTTGAGCTTAACGCTCTGGTCGTGATCGCTGTCGGAATTCGCGAGGATATGCAGCCTGAATACATCGCGCGAGATATTATCGCACTGAGCCTGAAACGGTATCAATGAGTAGATAACAACGAGCACAAACGCGATGCACGCTGATTTTACAAACAACTTCATAAACAAAAACCTGTCCTTTCTTATCTGGATTATGGACAGGTTTTAAGTATTTATTCTACTGTACACCCGGTTTTTATGGGCTTGCACAAAAATGTCTCGGGGTACTGCTCCTTTAGCGCGTCATAACACGCCTTTGCCCTGCGCGATGAGGTGAATACCGCAAACACTGCAGAGCCCGAACCGCTCATCCCCGCGCCGCGAGCCTTGCTTTTGAGCATTATGCTCTTTATATCGTTGACCTCCGGGATTTGGAGTGCGAGCTCAAAGTCGTTGAAGATCGTGGTGGAAATCATAAACATATCGCGGCTGTAGAGCGCCTTGATCATCTCGTCCGTATAGGAAGCGTGAGGGTTGAGCGCGTCGACCTTTTTGTACGCCTCCGCGGTGGAAACGCTGACGGTCTGCGGCTTACAGATGACGATATCCGAACAGTTGAAGGACGGCAGCTTTTTCATCGTCGTACCGATACCCGTGCAGAGCTTTGTGCCGCCCGCTATGCAAAACGGAACATCCGCGCCGACCTTTTCGCCGAGCATATTCATCTCTGCGGGTTTTAGCATAGTACCAAACATCGCGTTGAGCCCCATTATAACAGCCGCGCCGTCGCTGCTTCCGCCCGCGAGACCCGCCTGAGTCGGGATAGTTTTGTCGATGTCGATATGCAGACCCTTGTTCTCGCGCTTTGTGTACTCAAAGAACCTTTCCGCCGCCTTGTAGCAGATATTCTTTTCATCGCAGGGTACGCCCTCGTAGTTGCAGGAAAGCGTAATTTCTCCGCTGTCGTTATCCTCCAAGGTTATTGTATCGAACAGAGATACCGCCTGCATTATCGTTGCGAGCTCGTGATAACCGTCGGGGCGCTTTGAGAGCACCTCGAGCGTCAAATTGATTTTGGCGGGAGCCTTAACCGTTGTTTTCATCCTTTAGCTCCTTTACAAATTCCCTGATGCGCTCAAGCGCGATTTTCAGGTGCTTGAGCGAGTATGAGTAGGAAACCCTTACAAATCCGTCGCCGCATTTGCCGAACGCGCTGCCGGGCACTACCGCGACGTGTTTTTCCATAATCAGTCTTGTGCAGAATTCCTCTGAGCTGAGTCCCGTTGACTTTATGCACGGGAACACATAGAACGCGCCGAGCGGCTCAAAGCACGAAAGCCCCATATCGTTGAAGCTGTCGACCACCAGTCGGCGGCGCATATCGTACTCATCGCGCATTCTTTTTACGTCACGGTCGCCGTGTCTGAGCGCCTCGATAGCCGCGTACTGGGCGGTCGTAGGAGACGACATTATCCCGTACTGGTGGAGCTTTGTCATCTGGTCGATTATCTGAGAAGGTCCGAGCGCGTAGCCGAGCCTCCAGCCCGTCATGGCGTAGGACTTTGAAAATCCGTTGATAACTACCGTGCGCTCGTACATTCCGTCTACGGAAGCTATCGAAACATGGTTTCTGCCGCCGTAGGTCAGCTCGGAATATATCTCGTCCGAGAGCACGATAAGGTCATTTTCTATAACGACCTTCGCTATCTCCTCAAGGTCGTGCCTCTCCATTATAGCGCCGGTTGGGTTATTGGGAAACGGCAGCACCAAAAGCTTTGTTTTCGGGGTGATCGCCGCGCGAAGGTCGTCCGCTTTCAGCCTGAAATTATCCTCGTTTTTTGTATTGATTATAACGGGCGTACCGCCTGCCATAACCGCCAAGGGCTCGTAGCAAACAAAGGACGGCTGAGGTATGATCACCTCGTCGCCGCTTTCTACAAGCGTCCTGAATGCGAGGTCGATAGCCTCGGAACCGCCGACCGTCACAAGCGTCTGGTCGGTGGGAGAATATGTAAGATTGAACCTGCGCTCATAGTAGCGCGTTATCTCTTTTAACAGATCCGCGAAGCCTCGGTTGGGCGAATACCACGTTTTGCCCTTGATAAGGCTGTGGATGCCCTCATCGCGGATATGCCACGGAGTCTGGAAGTCCGGCTCGCCGATGCTCAGCGATATAACGTCATCCATCTCGTTGGCGATATCAAAAAACTTTCGTATCCCCGACGGACTGACCGACTGAATACTACGGTTCAAATATTTATTATAGTCCATCAAAGAATAAGACTCCTCTCGTCTGATTGGCTGTCGGAGCCAAACAAATTCATTCCTCTGTCCTTGTATCTGCGCATAATAAAGTGGGTGCTTGTGGAGAGAACGCCGTCGACCGTAGAGAGCTTTTTGGCGACAAACATAGCGATATCCTGCATTGTCTCGCCCTTTACGATGAGCGCGAAGTCGTAAACGCCCGCCATAAGATACACGGAGTCTACCTCTTCAAACGCCATACACATCTGAGCCATATCGTCAAAGCCGGTTTCTCTTTTGGGAGTTACCTTGAGCTCGATCAGCGCTTCTACATAGCTGTTCTCTACCTCTTCCCAGTTCACGACTGCCTGATAGCCCTTGATAATGCCGCGGCTTTCGTACTCCTTGATCTGAGCCTTGATGTAATCCTCGGGCTCGCCGAGCATCGCCGAAATCTCGGCGGTAGAAAATTTTGAATTTGAGCTTAACAGCTGTAAGAGCTTATCCATAAATGATCCTCCTGAATATTCTTAGACCGCCTGAACGGCGAATTTTTCTACAGTGTTTATAAGGTTAGCGCAGATAGACGCCGCAACACAGTAAAGCTCGGCGCTCTCGCGCTCGATCTCAAGCTCGCAGTGATCCGTATGCTTTATGTGGCGCAGGATCACGCTTTTGTCAACATCTATGATCGTAAAGTTTTTTGAGCTGAGGTCTCCGTTTATATGCCAGTTGTTTCCGTAAAAGTTACAGCTGAGCCCGTTCGCGGTGGGCAAAATCACAAAGGTGATATGCGATTTGTTCACCTTAAAAACAAAGGTTTTTGTGCCGACTATCGGAAGCTCGCGGATCTTTGCCGCAGTTTGACCCTCGGCGTCGGAGATAATAATATAAAATTTGCCGCCGACCTTTGTTTTTCCTACGTCGGCAAAGTATTTGTTTTCGCCGAGCTCATCGCAAACCACAAAGGCGGACTCTCCTAAAGACACATCGCGTTTTAAGAAAAGCCTCATAATAATCCCTTCAAAAAAAATAACCATAGATATAATTGCGTATACCTATGGTTATTATACTACATATTTACAAATTATACAAGGCTTATGCTTATCTCAGATAAAAAAGTGTCTAAATAATTTATTTGAGATCAGTATTAAAGCATAGCCCTTGTAAATCTTTTTTTGCCGAAAAGATACCTGTTTTGCAAATTGGACTCGTGCTTGACGATAAAGCAACTCAAGTAACCCATAAAGAGCCAGAACCACATTACCAAAAACGAAATGTCGTACAGCAATGCTTTTTCAAAGAAAGCGTAGAAAACATAAGCGCCCAAAAACGCGAACAGACACGGGTAAACATCATACCGATACGATGTTTCCTGCAAAAACAGGTGTTGGACAGAATGTTTTGCCACCCTGAACCCGAATATACAGAACAGTAAAGCGCCTATTGCGCCGGTCGAGACTAATATCGTCAAAAATCCGTTATGCAGGTCATAGTGGTTGTAGTCGAACTGAAGCACTCCGTTGAGATACTCGTTGCTGTAATTGACTATATTGCCGTAAGAGATACCGATGACCGGAGAAAGCCTGAACAGACCCATGGATTCATCCCACAGTTTAAATCTGCCGCTGTCGATGTTGGCGTTCTCGTGTTCAAATGAAGCCTCGCCGTTTTCGTCCGCCTCGATCTCTGCCTCGCTCTCTATCTCGTCTATTATCTCCTCGTCGTGGAACAGCACGTCGACAAAGGCGTTGGTTTTTGCGTTTACAACGGCAAAGCCCGCCTTAAATACGGTCCTGAACGCCATTGACGCGCCCGTTATAACGGCGCAAACAACTATTAGCGTTAATATCCTTAAAAACAGCTTTGACAGAGAAAACTTTCGTTTTACGTCGAAGAACATATAAATAACATAGATGAGAACATATCCCAAGCCGAGAACAAACGCCGCGTTTGAGTCGCATAAAATCAGCGAGAACACATTAGTCACACCGCAGGCAGCAAGAAACACCCTGTTGGACTTTGGCTTTCTGAGATCGTGAACAAAGGTATCCTTGTGCAGGATATGGCAGCATACAATGCCGACTACCGAAACAAAGCCCAGAAGATTGGGATTAAAGAAAACACCGGTAAAGCGGTTTTCGTAAAGCGGGAAGCGGATCCAGTAAAGCTCCTCGAAGTTCCAGTCAAAGTGGACGCCGAACATCAGGCAGAAGAACCCGATAGTGTTCATAATAGTCGTGGCGATAGCTATAAAATAAGCCAAAAAGTAAAGCTCTTTTTTGAAGTCAAAATCCGGTTCGGTATGTATTCCGTAAAACACAAAGAAGCAGATGAACATATGAAAGAAGCCCAGCACGCTTAGCAGCACGCTTAGCGTGATGTTAAAAACGATAGCCAAAAGCGAAAACGCCATAAACGCGCCTATCCAGATACCGAACCTCATATTAAAAAAGGTGTTGTAGCGGCGCTGGTTATAGAATACAAGCCACAGTCCCCAGAAGAACAGGAACGGAAGCAGCACATAACCGAGCAGCTGCACAAACGAAACCATACAGAAAAACAGGTCGATAATATAAATTTTTCTGAAAAGAGAAGTATTCTTAAAAAACTCTTTTACTGCGGTCATCAGCTAACTCCTTATGAAATAACCTCTTTTACGGTCTTGAACATTATCTTTATATCATACCAAAAGCCGAAATCCTTGGTGTACTCCAAGTTGTATTTCATTTTTTCGGGAAGGATATTATTTATATAAACCTCGTCGGCGTCGTCAGCTGACGCGAGCAGTTTATCCTCGTCTTTATACATAATTGATGTATATGAGGTTATTCCCGCGGGCAAAAGCAAAGTCGCGTAATACTCGTCCTTATAAAGATCAACGTACTTTTTGACCTCCGGTCTTGTGCCGACAAAAGACATATCGCCCGTAATAACGTTAAAAATCTGGGGCAGCTCGTCAAGGCGGTACTTCCTCAGGGTTTTTCCGATTTTGGTAACTCTGCTGTCACCCTTTGTCGTTACCATCGAGCCTAAGCTCTCGGCGTTTACGACCATCGTCCTGAACTTGAATATCCTGAACACCTTACCGTATTTTGTCACTCTCTTTTGTCTGAAAAAAACAGGACCGGGAGAATTGAACTTTATACAAACGGAAACGATAATGATTGGGATTATCAAAATGACAAGCATTATCAATGACACAATAATATCAAAGGCTCTTTTCAGTATGATCGAACCGTTGCGTTTGCTGAGTATATCATAATACGCTTTTACGCTGTCGTTATTAAATTGAGCGGGAAGCTTGTTAAAAGCGCGCATAATTATCTCCAATCACAGATTGGGGTCTTTCTCCCCTCATACTAACATATTATGACTAATTATATCCCATTTTTACGCCGTTTTCAATAAATGTTTCAAAAGATTAATAAATTACGGCATAACGTAAAAACCGACGGTAGGAAGCCGTCGGTTTTTAGGTAATTTTATGGAGTAATCAAGCACATAGAAAGGAAGTCTCTAAATTTATCTTGTCTATACTATATCATACTTTTTGTATATTGTCAACACTTTTTTTAAAACTTTTTGTGAAAATATATATTTATTTTTAGAGCACTAAAACACTTGACTAATAGCGCAAAACAATGTACAATTATAGTATAAATCAGGGATCAAAGGCAACGCGATCCGTTCGGAGTTATAGTATGACAAATGATTATTCGCCCGATATTTTGACGCTTTCTGATGAAGACGGCAAAAATACCGAGTTTGAAATACTTGACATCATAGATTTTAAGGGCAAAAAATACTATATTCTTCTCCCCCGCTATCAGGACTATGAGACGGCGCTGAAGTCAAGCGCGGACTATCTGGTTTTAAGAGCGGATACCGAAAATGAAGAATCTTTCTTTAGCTATCCCGAACACGATATGACCGTCAGGATCTCCTGCATTTTTGAAGAGCGGTACAATTCTTCGTTTTATGATGAATGATCCCGCCGTTTCTTCACATAATAATATGGGTTAGGTTTTTTCCTGCCCGATGCGTGAATGATTTTTAAATAACCCTACAACTCTTAAATCGGGAGCTTTACTCTTCAAGTGGTGTGCAGACCTCCCACTTTTTGGAAGAAGGGAGCCTGAAGCTTGAAGGTGGGCACCCACCTGTTCTACTCGTAGGCAGGTTATTATTTAAATCATACGGTCGGGCGGGTTTTTTAATGAATTTTATAGTATTACATAAGAGGTAACTTATGAAGATTTCAGTTTTGGGCTGCGGACGCTGGGGCAGCTGCATAGCATGGTATCTTGACAAGATCGGCCACGAGCTGCTCTCCTGCGGACTGAGTGACGCGCCCGAGTTTATTAGGCTAAAAAGCGAACGAAAAAACGATTACCTGTCGTTCCCCGAGAGCATCGAGATCTCAGACGATCTTGAGTACGCGGTGAATCGCGCCGAGGTCATCGTGATCTCGATTTCATCGCAGTATCTGCGCTCTTATTTTAACGACATTTCAAAGTACGATCTCGACGGCAAAATCATCGTGCTCTGTATGAAGGGCGTTGAGGTGACTACCGGCAAAAGACTGAGTCAGGTAGTCGGCGACTTTGTTGACGAGGATAAAACTCCGATTGCCGTATGGGTCGGCCCCGGACACCCGCAGGACTATGTCAAGGGGATACCGAACTGTATGGTGATCGACAGCAACAACCAAGCGGTAAAGGAAAAGCTGGTTTCTCAGTTCACAAGCGAGCTCATCCGCTTTTACCTCGGCACCGACCTGATAGGCTCTGAGATCGGAGCGGCGGCAAAGAACGTTATCGGTCTTGCCGCGGGTATGCTCGACGGCTTGGGCTACACCTCGCTGAAGGGCGCGCTTATGGCGCGAGGCACAAGGGAGATCGCAAGGCTTATCAAGGCGCTCGGTGGCAACGAGTTCAGCGCTTACGGACTATGCCACCTCGGCGATTACGAAGCGACCCTTTTCTCCCCTTGGAGCCATAACAGGAAATACGGCGAGCAGTTTGTCAAGGGCAATAAATTTGAAAAGTTAGCCGAAGGCGTTATGACGTCAAAGGCTCTTTATAAATTAGGTCAGGAATACGGCGTTGACCTGCCGATCGTACACGCTGTGTACGAGGTCCTCTTTGAGGGTTCGGACGTCGAAAAATCGCTGCGCAAGCTCTTTTTGCGCTCGGTTAAAGAAGAATTTTAGTTCAGGCGGTAATATAATGGGACAGAAACCACAAAAAAAACCAAAGGCCGACAAGGCCAAACCAAACAACGCTGCCAAGGGCAAAACCCAAGGCGGCAGAAAAAACACAAAGGCTAAGACAACTGCAAAAAACACTGCGGTCACTGAAAATACAGCCGAAAATGTCAAAACAATTATGACCGTAAAAAATCAGAATATGGTCGAATACATAGTTGTCAATATCATTTCGCTTTTTGTATTTATTGCATTCGGCTATGTGGCGATAATGAGCTATTTTCAGACAAGCGTGATCGATCCCGCGGCTTATTCCAACGAGAAAGTGCTGTATATAAACGACAATATACTTTTGAACATTCTGTTTACGGCGATATTCTTCGGTCTGGCGTTCGCGTTCAGAAAGACATATAATTTCTTCTCAAAAATCAACATTAGGTTCTTTGAGATCGGTATCGTTGTGTGGGTCATCCTGCTCGGCTTTATCTGGATATTCTCTGTGACTTCGGTCCCCGCGGCTGACAGCCAGAATATCTTTGAGACCGCAACAAAGGCAGCCAAAAACAATTACACCCCGTTTATTGACGGTATGAAATTCTACAACAAGGATTTCTATCAGGGTTATTCTTATTTTAATTTCTATCCGTTCCAGCTCGGATATGTATTGATCAGCGAGATCGTATACAGGATCTTCGGCACAACAAGCTCAATGCCGATGCAGGTCATCAACGTTCTTTGCCTGTCGTCCGCTTACTTTGCGCTTGCAAGAATGGCACGTCTTCTGTTCAAGAGAAGAAGCGTTGAGTTCTTTACTATCGTTTTGCTCGCGGCGTGCTTCCAGCCGATCTTGCTGTGCACATTCGTATACGGCAACATTATGGGTATGTCGTTCGCGATCTGGGCAAGCCTGATGCTGATCAAATACTTCCAAACCGGAAAATACAGATGGATGGCTCCCTGTGCTGTTTTTCTGGTGCTTGCGATACTCGCGAAGTACAACAATATGATCTACCTCGTGGCGTTTGTTGTTATGCTCGCCGTCCACGCAGCTAAAAACATCATTAAAGGCATCAAGAACAAAGATCAAAATGATAAAATGAATAACGAAAAAAACAGCAATACTCCCCTCAATCTGGGTATCGTAAGCATTGCTTTTGCCTTAGTGATTTGTATTGCCTCGATCGGTTCGGTCAACCTTGTAATATTAAGCTACGAAAGCCGCGCAAAGACCGATTTGGCGGACGGACTCAGCCAGGTGCAGTACCTCGATATGGGTGTTACCGAATCGTATATGGCTCCCGGCTGGTATACCAGAACCGGACTTGACACTTACCTTCAGGCAAACCTTGACAACAAGGCAGCCGATAAAGCTTCTTGGAAAAACATAGATACAAAGCTTAATCAAATGGGTAAAAACAAAAAGATGAACGCCTTTGACTTCTTTAGCAAGAAGATACTGAGCCAGTGGAACGAACCCGAGTTTGAGAGTATTTGGGTCAGCAAGGTCAAAGGTCATACCGACAACGAGCTCGCCTCAAAAGGAATCGGTAAGGCGGTTTATGAGGGCAGCTTTGGTCAGGCGCTTGGGATCCACTTCAACATATATATGCAGATCCTTTATCTGCTGTTTGCGGCGGGTATTTACATGATGTTCATCAATAAAAAGACAAATATCGAAACCATTCTGCTGCCGCTTGTTGTCTTGGGAGGCTTTGGGTATCACCTGCTGTTTGAAGGAAAATCGCAGTACGTACTGACGTATATACCGTTGCTTATCCCCGTTGCAGCCTACGCGCTGAACACGATACTCGATGCATCCGATAAGATAAAGAAGGTCATTGCGAAAATCAACAAAAAGGTTGAATACTACAATCCGTATAAAGAAACAGATATAAAAGCCGAACAATAAAACAAAGGGTGTTTCAGCAAACGAAACACCCTTATTATTTGTCTTGATTTAACTGATTCTTTTTGTTCTCGTTGTTCTTCTTATCCTTTGGCTTGATACCGAGTAATTTGACAGCTCCGCGTTTGCCGAACTTGTACAATCTTCGTACCGGCCGCGTATAGTACCAAAAGTTTACATATGTCCGGTATAAAAACGATTGTGTTGTGTACGGCTTGCCCTTGCGGTAAAACGCGGTGACTACGCCGATAATGTCGCTGTCCTTTATGCCGTGCTCCTTGCGGAACTGGTTATCGCCGCACATAACATATGAGCCGTCGTTGTCAAAATCAATGACCCTATGCAGCACAAACGTGCCGTTGGCGCGCCTGTACAGCGGTAAATCAAAAAGCTTTAGCCTGCCCTTGGGCTTTGACAGAACCACAACGTCTTCCCCGTCGCGCAGCATTGGCAGCATACTTTCGCCGTGAGGCGTAAAGGTCACTGTACCGCCCGCTTCGAGCTTTTCTATTATTATGTCTACAAGATCCTTTAGCTGCGCTTCCTTACTCGAGCACATCGGCATCCCTTACCTTTTGAATAAAAACATCTACATCCTTTGCAGCCCTGTCGGGAACAACATCGTATTCTTCAAGCAAAACGTTTATGAGGTCTTCCCTACCGGCTCCCTGCTGGAGCTTTTCAAAGAGGAACGCGCCGGTCTCGTTAAGATTGATGATACCGTTAAAATTCAGCGTCATACTGCCGACCGGGACTACGATATAAGAATCCGCGACCTTGCGCAGAATAAAATTCTCCTTGATTTTCATATTACCACCGCCTTAATTGTTTAATACATTATAATATAAAAACAGAGTAAATGCAAGTGAAAACCGCCGGCTTTT
>CADBXH010000036.1 GCA_902798605.1 uncultured Ruminococcus sp.
TGTGATTGTGTACGATGGTGTACAATTGTATTCGTTCGAATACAGCTGACTACAACCGCACACTTCGTTTTTGCTTATATTTTCTCACATTCACCGGGCGGAATTCAATACGGTGTTTTATTTGACGGTTACTCAGTAAACGATAAAAAGGAGGTCAGCAACGCCAATTATCTCTGGATATCATATTTTTATTCCTATCTAAACGAAAAAGGTAGAGCCGGATTTGTAATGGCGTCGTCTGCCACAGACAGCCAAAGTAAGGACAAACTGATCCGCGAACAATTGGTTAAGACGGGTCATGTTGATGTAATGATTTCCGTCGGCAATAATTTTTTCTATACAAAAACTCTTCCTTGTTCTCTGTGGTTTTTTGATAAAAGAAAGAGCGAAGAAATTCGAGATAAGGTTTTGTTTATTGACGCCAGAAATTATGTGGAAAAGACTCTCAACGAGTGGAGCGAGTGGCAGCTCAAGAATCTTAATGCTATCGTGTGGCTTTATCGCGGCGAAATAGAAAAGTATACAGCTCTGTTGAAAGAGTATCACGATTTTCTCAACACAGAAGCAGAAGCTGCCGGAAACGACGATTTGAAAGAGTCGATATATCAGAAATCCTTTAGCGATGTAGTACCTGCACTGAAAGAGATATTATCTGAACTTCGCAAGGTCGCAAAAACCGAAGTAGACGTTGCCGGAAAGCGTGATAAAAAAAGCATACGGCAGCAGTATGATAACAGGATCGCCTATATTGAGAGTTTGCTGAACGTTGCCATAGAAGCAAATTGGCTCTATGAGAAATTCGGTGACGGTGTATATGCCGATGTGCTTGGTTTATGTAATGTGGCTGACATCGATGAAATTGAAGAAAAAGGTTGGTCTCTCACACCCGGTGCATATGTCGGAGTTCCTCCTGTTGAGGATGACGGCGTTGATTTTGTAGAGCGAATGGCGGAAATACACAAGGAGCTTCTGTCTCTTCAGGCTGAATCTAACGATTTGATGGATACCATCTCACAGAATTTGAAGGAGATGGGGATATGAATTGGGAATATGTTCGATTAGGGGATGTATGTTCAAAAATTGGAAGTGGAGCTACTCCTAAGGGAGGAGCAAAGGTTTATATTGATGATGGAACAAGTTTAATTAGAAGTCAAAATGTTTATAATCTAGAGTTTTCGTATAGAGGGCTTGCACACATAACAGAAAATGCGGCTGAAAAGTTGAATGGCGTAACTGTTCAAAAAAATGATGTCCTCATCAATATTACCGGGGACTCTGTTGCAAGGACCTGTATAGTTCCTGATAATGTTTTACCGGCGAGGGTAAACCAGCACGTTGCTATCGTGCGCCCAAATAGTAACGTGTTGAATCCGAGTTTCCTAAATTATTATCTTGCAAGTCCATATATGCAATCATTTATGCTTGGAATTGCCGTTGGAAAGGGTGCATCAAGAAATGCAATGACAAAAGATATGATTGCAAACTTTAGTGTGTTATGTCCGCCGATGGATATTCAGGAACTAATTGTAAATAAGCTTTCTGCATACGACAATTTTATCAAAAACAACAAAAAGCAAATCAAGCTCTTAGAAGAAGCAGCGCAGCGGTTGTACAAGGAATGGTTTGTTGACATGCGTTTTCCCGGACACGAGACTACACCGATCATTGACGGTGTGCCGGAGGGGTGGACAAAAGTTCCGCTTTCAGAACTGATTTCTTATGAAATAGGAGGCGGATGGGGTGAGGAGTCTCCGACAGCGAAGAACATAAAAGAAGCATACGTTATTCGTGGCACTGATTTATCTGGAATAACGCACGGCGATTTTTTAAACATACCGTATCGCTTCCATACAGAAAGCAATCTTTTGTCCAGAAACTTAATTGATGGTGACATCGTTTTTGAAGTCTCAGGAGGGAGTCGTACAGAAGGCGTTGCCCGATGCTTACTTATTACTTCTACAATGCTTGATGTTTGGAGAAACAATGTAATGTGTGCAAGTTTCTGCAAACTCATTCGTCCGAAAAATGGATATTCATATTACTTGCATGATTGCTTTAAATACATGAGAGCAACAGGCAAAACAGAAGAATATGACAAGCGTAGTGCAAGTAGCATTGTAAACTACAGATGGAAAGATTTTTTATCACAGGAGATGCTATTGAATCCATCCTCAGAAATAATAGAACAATATAGTAATTATTCAAGAGCGATCTATTCCAAATTAGTAGATTGTTCTTTACAGATATCATCTGCAAAAATAGCCCGTGATCGCTTGCTTCCAAAACTAATGAACGGAGAAATTGAGGTGTAGAAATGGCAAGAAGATATTTTGCTGAAATAATACAAAACGGAAAGTTTAGTATTAGTGATGAGTATGCAAAGCTATACCATATTTTTTTTAGTTCTTTTGAAAATGAAACTCTATACTATACGTGCAAAGATAATTTTATTCGTTATTCCTTTAGAGGCACTTGTTTGTCAATAGATGAATTTAATTTAAAATTTGGATTTGACTTTTTGATTCGTGGAGTTAATGGCAAAGAAACTATTGATGATTTAGTTAATTTCATTGAGTATAGTTATAATTTACTTTCAATTTTTTCAGAATCCGAATATGGATTTGGAAGAGTTGTAAGGCTTTATAGAGAACATATCTCTATCATAGAATCAGAAATAAGCTATATGCACAGGCTTGATGAAAAAAGCAAAACTTATATTTTCGTTCCAATATCTGAATCTGCAATAGCTGTATCGGAGATAATTGATCCGGAGCTGGCAACTAAAGTAATCTTCTATAATCACCGTTCAATGAAAGGCGATCTGGCGAGAAAAAGGGATACTTTGCTAAAGTTAGCAGATAAATTAGAACCGCAACGAAGTGTATTGCGAGGTATAAATCATCAACTGGAAATAGATGTTTTTACATTGCTGAACAATATAAATATTAGACATAACAACAATGATCCGGATGGAGCATATTATAAGTCTTATGTTGCCGGTTGGGATGAGCCAACACAGGAGGAATGGTATGATGAGACATATCAGTTGCTGCTGTTGTGTTTCCTTGAAATAGATAATATTGAAAGGAAAAAGAAAGTGCAAGACCTAAAGGATAATCTGTAAAGGGGTAAACGATTATATGTGGTATGAATGGTTTTTTGATGGCATAGGGTCTCAGATTATTGGAATAATAATCGGTTTATTAATCGGTGGAGGCATAGGTGGTACTGTTGGCTATAAAATCGGAGCTAAACAGAAGCAGAAAGCAAGAGATAATGCTACTCAAATGCAAATCGGAAGTGTTAATATCGTAACGGACAAGGAGAAAAAGAATGGCAGATGATAAACTAACGCAGAAAGCCGGAGATAATGCACAGCAAGTTCAAGTGGATACAGTTATAATTAATAATGGATTGACAGAAGGTCAAGTGCGCCAAATTTACTCGGAAATGTCTGTTAGAGCTAAGGAAGAATATACTGCAGAAGCCAATCAAACGGTTGAGAAAAGGATAACTGATTTTGAGAATATACTAATTCAGCGTATTGAAAAAATAGAAAATGGATTTAAAGCATTTGCTGATCCTGAATTTCAATTGGAACTAAAAAAAGCACAGGTTACTTCTGCGTGCACCGACAAAGAAGCTGATTACGAAATGCTCTCAGAGTTGCTATTACATAGAATTGAGAATAAAGATAATCGCAGGGTGAAAGCAAGCATTTCAAAGGCAGTTGAGATTGTCGACAAAATTGATGATGATGCTCTATGTGGTCTTACAGTTGCTTACTCTATCTTACAGTTTTCTCCTGTTTCGCAAGGCATACACGATGGATTGGAAATTTTGGATAAGCTTTTTTATAAACTAATAACTCAAAATTTGCCGAGAGGTTCTTCATGGATATCATATCTTGATATATTAGATGTGATAAGATTTTCTGACTTTGCAAGTTTTAAAAAACTTCACGACTACTATTTTGACTCACTAAGCGGATACACTGCATCAGGAATAAAAAAAGAATCAGAGGAGTATATTAAAGCCTTGGCTATTCTAAGAAATGCTAATTTATATAAAGATGTCTTACTTGATCATGAGTTGTTAGAAGGGTATGTTCGCCTTCCTGTTACTAAGTTGAATAATTACAAGGATCTTACAAAAACCGTTTGGGATGCTGAAAAAGGTGGGTTTAAAAATGCGGAGTTAAATGAAACAGAACACAAAGCCTTTGATGAAATCACCAAACTATATAGCAAAGATCCAAAGCTAAATAAATGCTTAAAAGAGAATTTTGCTAAAATGTGGAATTCTTTTGAAAGCCTTTCGAAAATTCAAGAATGGTGGGATACTATACCAAAACAATTCTCTATCACTCCAATCGGAAAGGTGCTTGCACATGCAAACGCACAGAGATATGAAAGAATACCTGAAATAAGTTTTTAATAAAGCTGGTGTTACTATGAGCTACGATTATTCTGAAAATGTATTGGTACAAGGCGCGGCAGGTGATTTATTGAGTGACGAGCTTGGTTGGGATGTTCGGTTTGCCTACAATACGGAAGTGTTGGGCGAACAAGGTACCTTTGGGCGTAAATCGTACAAGGATATTCTGCTTGTACGGTATTTTCGTTCTGCGCTAAAAAGCCTCAACCCGTGGATTACCGATGATCAGATAATTGAAGCTGAGTCAGCAATGGAAAGACGACTTTCTACATCTTCCTTGCTGCAGATAAACGAGGAAAAGTATTTTCTGATCCGAGACGGAATCCCCGTGACCGTAAAGCGCCCGGATGGCAAAACGGAAATTAAGAGAGCGGCTGTAATTGATTTTATGAATCCCGAAAACAATTATTTCCTTGCTGTAAAGGAAATGAAGATCCACGGCGATTTGTACCGACGCAGAACCGATATAGTAGGCTTTGTCAACGGTATCCCGCTACTGTTCATTGAGTTGAAACGCAACGATGTGGACGTGCAGAATGCTTATACTGACAACTATACCGATTATCTTGACACCATACCTCAGATGTTTTATTACAACACTTTTTTGATTCTCTCCAACGGTATGCAAGCTAAGGTCGGTACGCTCGGCAGTAAGTACGAATTCTTCCACGAGTGGAAGCGCTTGAAGGAGGATGACGCAGGCAGCGTGGAGCTGAAAACTATGCTGCGCGGCATATGCAATAAAGAGAATTTCTTGGATTTGCTCGAGAACTTCATTCTGTATGATCATTCAGATGGCAACACTGCAAAAATCCTTGCCCGTAACCACCAATACCTCGGTGTCAACGAGGCAATCAAGGCATATCAGGCACGTAAGCTCAATGACGGCAAGTTGGGCGTGTTTTGGCATACCCAGGGAAGCGGCAAAAGCTATTCTATGCTGTTCTTCTCGCAGAAAGTTCGCCGCAAATTTGAAGGCTCGCCTACATTTGTAGTTCTCACTGACCGTGACGAGCTTAATGAACAAATCAGCGATACCTTTGAGAACTGCGGCTTGCTCGGTAAAGCAAAAGCATCGCAGTTTATCGCTACAAGCGGAAGCGATCTGGTGAACAAACTGAACGGCAATCCGGCATATATTTTTACTTTGATACAGAAATTCAATAAGCCCGATGCGCAGCCGGTCTATCCTGACCACGACATTATCATTATGTCCGATGAAGCGCATCGCAGCCAGTACGGTGTTTTTGCCGATAATATGATGAAGCTGCTCCCAACAGCTGCAAGAATCGGATTTACGGGAACACCTCTTTTGTCAAGTGATAACATTACTGCGCGCACTTTCGGCGGTTATATATCTGTTTATGATTTCAAGCGTGCGGTGGAGGACGGAGCGACCGTTCCGCTCTATTATGAAAATCGCGGCGATAAAATCGAAGATTTACATAATCCCGAAATAACCGACAGAATACTGAAAGCTATTGAGGATTCAGATTATGACGTCGATCAACAGGAGAAGCTGGAGGCGGAGTTTGCGAAGGAAATACATCTTTTGACCGCTGAACAGCGTTTGCGTTCTATTGCGAAGGATTTCTGCGGACATTACTCTGACCTTTGGACAAGCGGAAAAGCGATGTTTGTCTGCTTGAATAAAGTGACCTGCGTTCGTATGTATAACTATGTACAGGAGTATTGGCAGCTTGAAATCGAGTCGTTAAAAGAGAAAATAAAGCACGCCACTCAGCAGGAAGCGCAGGAACTGAACCATAAGCTGAAATGGATGCAGGAAACTGAGATGGCGGTTGTCATCAGCCAGGAGCAGAACGAGATCCAGACATTTCAAAAATGGGGATTGGATATCAAATACCATAGAGAAAAAATGGAAAACCGCGAGCTGGATAAGGAATTCAAAAATGCACGAAATCCGCTCCGCGTTGTATTCGTATGCGCAATGTGGTTGACGGGCTTTGACGTAAAATGTTTGTCGTGTCTGTATCTGGACAAGCTCTTAAAAGCACATACACTAATGCAGACAATAGCTCGTGCCAACCGCGTCAGCGAAGGCAAAAGCAACGGCTTGATTATCGACTATGTTGGCATTGTAAAGCCTTTGAGAAAAGCGTTGGCGGATTATACCGCTAATGTTGGAGGTCAGGGCGGTGACGACCCAACAGTTGATAAGGAAAAATTGATTGCAAGGATATTTGATACTATTGAGAAAGCGAAAGCATTCTTGAAAGAAAGAGATTTTGTTCTGCAAAACCTGATCGATGCTTTAGGTTTTGATAAATTGGAGCAGCTTCAAATTGCCGCTAATGCTGTGTGCGAAACAATCGAGGATAAAAAATCGTATTCTACCTACGCTTCCGAGCTGAATCGCCTGATGAAATACACTGACCGTGACGAAATAACAGGCAATGTCAGAAAGGAATATGAGGCTATCGCCGCAATTTATGCTGAATTGCAGAGGAAGCGCAAGCGTGTTGACACGACCGATCTGATGGTGGAAATCAACGATATCATAAGCGAATATGTTTTTGTAGAATCTGATGCTCAGGCGGGAATTCAAACCTCACGTCGTTTTGATATCAGCAAAATTGATTTTGATTTGCTGCGCCGCGAGTTTGCTAAATCAAATAAGAAAAATTTGCTGATGAAGGATTTGGAAGAAGTGATTCAGCAAAAACTGGATAGTTTGCTTTTTACCAATCCGAACCGAATGAATTACTACGAACGTTATCAGAAAATCATCAAAAGCTATAACAGTGAGCAGAACCGCGCTACCATAGAAAAAACCTTTATGGATTTGATGGATTTGGCGAACAGTATGGACGTGGAAGAACAGCGATATGTCCGCGAGGGATTCTCAAGCGACGAGGAGCTTTCTATGTTTGATTTGCTGTTCCGCGACGATTTGGATAAGAACGACATCAAAAAGCTAAAAGAGGTTGCAGTTACGCTTCTCCAAAAAATCAAAGCAAAAATTGCCGAACTTGACCACTGGACAGACAAGCAGGAAACCAAAGCGGAAGTAGATAACCTAATTCGTGATATCCTGTGGGATGGTCTCCCTGAACCCTATGACGAAATCAGCATTTCAAGTTATAGGCAGAAGATTTACGAGTATGTTTATACGAGATATAAAGGTGTGGCGTAAATATACATCAAAATAAGCAGTAAGGTGAAAATTATGACTATGTTAGCTTCTTGGGTTGGAATTGATACTCACGGAATAGCATCTGCATATTTGTTGGCGGATAGTAGATTTACTTGGGATTTAGGGTGTCGCAATGAACATTTCGACTATGGCAAAAAAGTTTTTTTCAGTAAAAAGTATCCCGAAATTATGGGCTATTCAGGAGATGTGTTATTTCCGACAGTTGTTATTTCTCAAATCATGGAAATGATTGACTCAGGATTATTATTTGAAGCCTCGACTGATTGTCATACAAAAAAAGAACTTATTCTTGATATTCTGAGACGCGAACTGGAGCGGTATCCTAAACAATGTATTAGCAATATAATTCAAATTGTTTATTTAACACGTGATACTTTATTTTGTGGTTACCCAAACTTCTATGTCTACTTGTTTACATGGAATAAGAATGGAAAATGGGAGGTTCAAAAAAAGGAATTGCCTGAAAAATCAGGATTGATATGTGTCTTAGGATCTGGGAGTCAAGAGTTTAAAAATAACTATGATAAGTATAAAAACGGAAATAACAGTGATACAAGCCGAAGTGTATACCATTGTTTTGTTGACACGCTTGATTTAATGTCTGATCCATTTTGTGGTGGGGCTCCTCAGATGGTTGGGATATATCGAAAACCTAATAGTTCGGGTAGAAGCTTTGGAATATATTATAGGAATAAAAAATTTGTATTTGGGCTTGAAATGAAAAACAGTATAGATTATAATAATATTGAGTGGAGGAATGAACTTTTTGAGTTAATTGATGGTAATACAAATTCTCGATTATCAGGAGCACAAAGACAACCTAATATTGATAAGTATAAATAATCTTGGCAACTCCCTGGGGCTCCACCAATATGGGGTCGCGAGGTGCTAAGGTGGTGGAGGAATAAACTTCCTCCACGACTGACCAGGGTTAAATAAAAAAAGACCACACAACAGTACTTTTAACTGTTTGTGTGGTTTTTTAGGCTATTCTTTTCTTATTATTGTTATTAACTGTAATGTGAAAGAAGATAGATGCAATACTGATTCATGCTGATACCTTCCTGCTTGGAACGCTCAGCGAGTAGTTTATGAAGTGATTTAGGCATTCTCAGTCTGAATTGACCGGAGAATTCTTCTGCATCGAAAGGTTTTGGAATTTCCATTCCGCTTTCAAGTGTAGCGATGATCCATTCTCGGCGTGCGTCCTCGCCATTCTTTACAGCTTCCTCAATTGTTTCTCCTGTTGAGATGCAGCCGACTAAATCGGGGTAGGAGATAATATAACCGCCCTCGGCTTCATCTTCCGTCAATTCAAATCTATATTTTATTTTCATATATTCTTCTGTTTTTTTAAGTAAATCATTTTTTGTCATATAACTCAGCCTCCACTATTTCTTTGACCTTTTGTACATATACTCTCTTGATTGGCTCATGCTTTGGAATCGTGATCGGGTTACAGCCGCTTTTTCTAAAAGTATAATGACTGCTTCCGCTTCGTGGCGATTCCATAGTATATCCGTAAAACTCAAGAACTTTTCGCAGCTCGGCAAATCGCAAATCCTTAGACAGCGATAGTATTTCCTTTATTAGTTTGTCAAATTTAGACACTTGATAATCACTTCCTTGCTAATTATATTATATATGATACCGCATACGGTGTCAACTGTTTTTGAAATAAAAATTGCCAAGATTGAGAAGCTTACTCACCCTTGGCAAATTTTTCAGGATTTCTTGTGATTTTTACGGTCTATAATAGCTGATAGTTTAAATGACTGTTTATGTGACTGTTTATCGTGTGGTAGTTTTGTTTTCCCAAGTTTTTCCAACTCGATTATGCTACTGCCCAAAACACCACTGTTCAAGCCGTTTTCGAGCATTTTCGCGTAAAATGACAAAAGAAAAGAGACGGTTGAAAAACCGTCTCCTATGGTCGGGATGACAAGACTTGAACTTGCGACTCCACGCCCCCCAGACGTGTGCGCTACCAAACTGCGCTACATCCCGATGCAACATTAGTATTCTATCAAAATATATATTTAAAAAAAGTTGGATTTGCCGAGGGCGGTAAAGCGGCTTTGGTTTTGTCAATCAGCAATATTTACAAAAACAAATATTTTTCTTGTGCATAAAGCAAATTGATAAAAATATGCACATTTGGTATAATGATATTGATAATGGGAAGTTTCGGCTTTTTTAGAAATTCCCCGGACAAATATTTAGGAGTTGATAATTATGAACAGGAAAATAATCAGCATATTCCTTGTGCTCTGTCTGCTGGTTACCTCTGTCGCGGTGGGCAGCTTTGCCGTTACTGCCGCAAACGAGGATAACGACGAGGCTTTAGCTGCCGCGGGCAGTCAGGCGGCGCAGGATAAGATCCAGGGAGCGGTGGTGCTGCATTGCTTTGACTGGTCGTACAACAACATCAAGAATAATCTCAGCGCTATCAAGGCGGCGGGATACACGGCGGTCCAGACCTCGCCCGTACAGCCCCCGAAGGATTATAACTCGAGCTGGACTGATACCGACGGACAGTGGTGGAAGCTCTACCAGCCGACCGATATTTCGATCGCCAACGGCAACACCTGGCTCGGCACAAAGGCGGAGCTGAAGGCTCTTTGCACCGCGGCGGACAATTACGGAATCAAGGTCATCGTTGACATCGTCGCCAACCATATGGCGGATAACGGCCAAAAGCGCAACGGTATGGACAACGTGTCCTCTCAGGTCAGCTCGACTTTAAGGAGCAATTCGAACTACTGGCACCTTGATAATATTATGGCGAACGACGATAACGACCGCTATAAAACGACCCACGGCTCGATCGAGATGCCCGACCTCAACACGGGCAACAGCTATATCCAGAACCGCTTCAAGTCGCTTCTTACCGAGTGCATAAACCTCGGCGTAGACGGTTTCCGCTTTGACGCCGCCAAGCACATCGAGCTTCCCACAGACCCCAGGGGCGCGAGCAACTTCTGGCCGGTAGTGATCAACGGCTCAAAGGGCGACAGGACAGACCTCTATTATTACGGCGAGATCCTAAACTATCCTGCCACGGATATAGAGAATTACACCGAGTATATGAGCGTTACCGACCATTGGTCGGGCGAACAGGTAATGTTTGCCGCCAACAATAAAAACGTCACCAGAATGGCGGACACTCACTACTACAAGGACGCTGCCGCCGACAAGAGCGTGCTCTGGTGCGAGTCGCACGATACATATATGGGCGGTGATACCAAAGGCGTCAGCGACGGTTCGATCGTCAAGGGCTGGGCGATAGTCGCGTCCCGTGCGGACGCTACCGCGCTGTTCTTCGCGAGACCTAATTCTACGATGGGCGCCGCGAGCACAAATACGACTTGGAAGTCCAAGGCTGTCACCGAGGTCAACAAGTTCAAGAACTTCTTTGACGGCACAGGCGAATCCGTCTCGGCAGAGAACAACTGCTGCTATAACGAGAGGGGCACAACGGGCGTTGTTATCAGCAGGCCCGCAGGCGGCGGTTCGGTATCGCTGACCGCCAAAAAGATGGAAGACGGCACATACAAGGATCAGGTTTCGGGCAGCACCTTCACTGTCGCTAACGGAAAGATCACCGGCACCGTCGGCTCAACCGGCGTAGCGGTCGTTTATAATACGAGCCAGAACCCGATCAAGCCCACAGAACCTCCCACGACCGAGGAGCCGACAACTACTACTCCGCCGAAGACTATCCTGCTCGGCGATGTTACCGGCGACGGAGTTATCTCGGTAGCCGACGCTACGGAGATCCAGCGCCACGCAAGCGAGATGATAAACCTCACAGGCGACAAGTTTATCGCGGCAGACGTCAGCCGCGACGGCATTGTAACAGTGCTTGACGCTACGGCGGTGCAGCGGTATGCGGGCGAGTTCACGTGGGGAACGGAATCCTGCGGAACGTACGTTGACGGATAAAACAATCGAATAAATAATGCGCTGTCATTCGCTAAAGGATGACAGCGTTTTTCATTGCAGCGTTTTTTTCGTCGTTGCAGAAACGTATAAGCAAAATCGTAGTTTAAAAAAGGCGGAGTGCCCGCGGCGCTTCTCCGCCGCGATTGGCAGAATTTACAAAATAAAAGTTTTAAATTGTGCAAAATACAAATTGATATAAATGTTCACTTCTGTTATCATATTATCGATAATGGAGTAGGGTGGCTTTTGCCATTTATACAACCCCAAAGAGTTATTTAGGAGTGAGAAATTTGAACAGGAAAATCATAAGCATAACGCTGGTGCTCTGTATGCTGCTTTCCTCAATAGCGGTGGGAGGCGTTGTCACCAACGCGGCGTCCGATGAAGCGGAAACGGTCTCGGCGGCGTCGGGCAGTCAGGGAGCGTAGAGCAAAGTCCAGGGAGCGGCGGTGCTGCATTGCTTCGACTGGTCATACAACAACATCAAAGCAAACTTAAAGGCGATCGCCGACGCGGGCTATACCGCGGTACAGACTTCACCTGTACAGAAGCCCAAGGATTACAGCTCAAGCTGGATAGACCAGGGCGGACAATGGTGGAAGCTTTATCAGCCGATCACGATATCCGTCGCTGACGGCGGCACATGGCTCGGCACAAAGTCCGAGCTCAAAGCGCTTTGTGCCGAAGCGGACAAGTACGGCATCAAGGTCATCGTCGACATTGTCGCGAACCATATGGCGGATAACGGCTTGAAGCGCAACGGTATGGACAACGTTTCCTCGCAGGTCGAGTCGGAGATCAGGAACAATTCAAACTACTGGCACCTCGAGGATATCCACGCGGACGACGACAACAACCGCTACCACGTCACCCACGGCGCAATTGATTTGCCGGATCTCAACACGGGCAACAGCTACATCCAGAACAGATACAAGCAGCTTTGTATCGACTGCATCAACCTCGGCGTAGACGGCTTCCGTTTTGACGCCGCGAAGCATATTGAGCTTCCTAACGAGAACGGCGGCAGCAACTTCTGGCCGACGGTGATCAACGGCTCAAAGGGCAACAGGACCGACCTTTACTATTACGGCGAGATACTCAACTACGCCGGAACGGATATCAACAACTACACTCAGTATATGAGCGTTACCGACAATAAGTCGGGCGACAGAGCGCTTGTATGCGCCAACAACGGAGACTCCGGCGGACTTGCCAACTCCGGCTATGACAAAGGCGCGGGCGCTTCAAAAAGCGTGCTCTGGGTAGAGTCGCACGATACATATATGGGCGGCTCAGGCTCGGCGGGACTCGGCAACACCAGCGGCGTCAATGACGCCACGGTTATCAAGGCTTGGGCGATAGTCGGTTCAAGGGCAAACTCCACCGCGCTGTTTTTCGCGAGACCCAACTCAAAAATGGGACTTGCAAGCTCCAATACAACGTGGAAATCCAAGGCGGTCGCAGAGGTCAACAAGTTCAAGAACTACTTTGACGGCGAGAGCGAGTACCTCTCCTCAGAGAGCGGCTGCGCTTATAACGAGAGAGGCACCGAGGGCGTTGTTATCTCAAAGCTCAGCGGCAGCGGTTCGGTCAGCCTTACAGCCCGCAAGATGAAGGCGGGAACATACAAGGATCAGGTTTCGGGCAATATGTTTACCGTAAAAAACGGCAAGATCACGGGCAATGTCGGCTCAACGGGCGTAGCGGTAGTATATAACGCCACCGCTCCCGGACCGAGCGCGAGCATTACGCCGGGTTCATCGCACTACAGGACCGACACCATGACCCTTACGCTTAACTATACAAACGCGACAAGCGGCCAGTATTCGATCGACGGCGGCAGCTACCAAAGCTACACCAACGGCAAGACGATCACTATCGGCAGCGGAGTTCCGTACGGCACAACGACTACGGTAAAGGTAAAGGCTTCAGACGGTACAACGACCTCTGACGAAGTGACCTACACCTATGTCAAGATCGAGGACGGCGGCCTGCAAAGGGTATATTTTGATAATACAAGCTACAACTGGTCAAAGGTTTACGCGTATATCTACGTTGATTCATCAACCACCAACGGATCGTGGCCGGGCAAGAAGATGACGCTCGACAGCGCTACAGGTTACTACTATCTTGATGTTCCCGCGGAGCTTTCCGAGGGCAAGGTCATCTTTACCGAGAGCGAATCGGCGGTAAACAACCGCTATCCCGCGGCAGACGAGCCGGGAATGGAGCTCGAGGGAGTAACAAAGCTCTTCAAGGCAAACCACGAGCTTGTCGATTACTTCCCGCAGATTCCGACACAGCCCACCGATCCCCAACCCACGACTACTCCGGTCAACGGCAAGGTGCTCATAGGCGACACGAATACGGACGGCATAATCTCGGTCAGCGACGCTACTCTTGTTCAGCAGCACGCGGCACAGATGATCGACCTGTCAGGCAAGAACCTTGTTGCGGGTGACGCCAACCGCGACGGCATCGTTTCGGTATCGGACGCAACGGCGATACAGCGCTACTGCAGCGAGTTCACGTGGGGCACCGAACATTGCGGACAATATGTCGGCGAGGATCCCGTACAGCCCACGACCGAGCCTCCTGTTCAGCCGACTACGGAAAAGGATCCAAACGGAAAGATCACGATCAAGTTCACCAACGGCTCGGGCTGGAGCGGCAAGATCTACTGTTACTACTGGGGCAGCAAAACACAAGGTCCCGGCTTCCCGGGTGCGCAGATGACCTCGCTCGGCGGATTGCAGTACACGATAGACATTCCTGCCGACGCGACAAACGTTATCTTCTCCAATGGCAGCAGCGCGGCTCAGACGGTAGATATACCGATCAGCGGCAGCGCACACTACACGACTAACGGTCAGCGCGGAGACGGACTTTACAACTATAAAAAGATATCATAAACTAATTGACCCGGGGGCTTCCTCGGGTCAATTTTTTATGATAACTGTTAATTGTTAATTGTTAATTGTCAATTACCCGCCGTTTATTCGGTAGATATTTATATTGTAAAACGGCTTGTTTTGTGATAAAATTAAGAATTAGAACAGATCAAAATCCCGAAAAGGGGGAGAGGTAATGAGAAAGTTAGCGCAGAGGACAGAGGCTGTCGTAAGCCTCAGGGCGCTTGAACGCAATATTCTCGGGATCCGCAAAAGGCTCGGCAGAGACGTCGAGATCATGGCGGTGCTCAAGGGTGACGGCTACGGCCACGGAGAAAAGGGAATATACCCCACGCTCAAAAAATGCGGCATAGAGCGCTACGCCGTTGCGGTGTGGGAAGAGGGCGCTTCTTTAAGAGAAGCCGGCTGCACCGAGCCCATCCTTTTGCTCGGCGACACCTGCGACGGTCAGCTTGAGAACATCATCAAGTTCAACCTGACGCCCGCGATCTTTTCCGAGGACACCGCGGACAAGCTCAATACGCTCGCCAAGTGGAGCGGCAACACCGTGCCCGTCCACATCAAGATAGACACGGGTATGAGCCGCATCGGCTTTGCCGACACAGACGAGTCGCTCAGGACGATCAAGCGCATAAACAACCTTTCCAACATCAAAATAACCGGCGCGTTCACTCATTTTTCGCGCGCAGACGAAGAGGACGGAGTCAGCGCCAAGGCTCAGTTTGAGCGTTACCTCAAATTTGTTGAGCTGCTCGAAAAAGAGGGGATAGAGATCACCTGCAAGCATGTTGCCAACAGCCCTGCTATTCTGCTCCGACCCGAGACCCAGCTTGACGCCGTACGCGCGGGCGATGTGCTGTTCGGACTTTGCCCGATTGACGAGGACAAGTGGAACGGTATGGAGTTTGAACAGGTAATGAGCTGGTACACCTACGTGGTAATGGTTAAGGAGGTGCCCAAGGGCACTGAGGTCGGCTACGGCGGAACATTCGTCTGTCCGCGCAACACCAAGATCGCCACGATCCCCGTGGGATTTGCCGACGGCTACAGCAGAAAGCTCTCGAACCTCGGCAAGGTCAGGATAAACGGCTATGACGCGCCGATAATCGGCAGGGTCTGTATGGATCAGTTTATGGTCGATGTCACCGACATCCCCGAGGTAAAGCGCGGCGACGCGGTCAGCCTGATAGACAGCGAGCTCAGCGTGCTTTGGATGGCGGACCTGCTCGGCTGCAACGTTGACGAGATCGTATGCTCGGTATCAAAGCGTGTACCGCGCATTTATGAATACTAATGGAGTAATGAGGAGTAATTATGGCTAAGGGATATATTTTCAAAATTATGGCTCACGCGAGCCTCGGCAAGATGTTTGAGGCGGTAAAGACCGTCCACGAGCGCTCGGGCAAGAGCAGAGTCGCAACGTTTTTCGATATGCTCTACTGCGCCAAAAAATACGGCGCCGGCTACTACGACTACCAGATTTTCGCGTTTTACAACCTGACAAAGGAACAGCGCGCCACATATGTAACGCGCCTTATCAGCAAAAAGTTCAACACCTTTATGAACGACTACAGGACGAGTTCAACAAGCTCTACAAGGACTACATCGGCCGCGAGTTCATCCAGCTTCAGGAAGCGAGCAAAGAGGAAGTTGAAAAATTCTGTTCATCGCGCGAGTACATCTTCTGCAAAATGCAGGATCTCGAGTGCGGCCACGGCTGCGAGCGTATCAAGGTCAGCGATTACAAGAGCTTTGACGAGCTCTACAAGTACCTTACCGACAAGGGCTTCTGCACTATTGAGGACAATATTGAGCAGCACGAGGCGCTTTCAAAGCTCTATCCCAACGCGGTAAACAGTATGAGGATCATCACCGTGCTCGACAAGGACGGCGTGGCTCACGTGCTCTATATCGTACAGAAAATGGGACTCGGCGGCAGTATCATCGACAACAACTGCCTGTTCACTCCCGTTGACCCCGAGACGGGCAAGATAATGTACCCCGCTCATTCTGGCGATACGCTCAAGGGAATTATCTACACCGAGCACCCCGATACCCACGTTACTCTCCAAGGCTACACAATTCCTTACGTTAAGGAAGCGGTCGAGATGGTGCTCAAGGCGGCTACTATCACCCCGCAGATCCGCTATGTGGGCTGGGACGTCGCGACAACTCCCACAGGCCCCGCAATCATTGAGGGCAACACATACTGCGCTCACGACTTCTGGCAGCTGCCGCCCCACACACCCAACGGTATCGGTATGCTCCCAAAGATCAAGGAGTACATCCCCGAATTTTTTGAGGGAAAGATCAAGTGAGCTGAAAGATAAAAGTTATTTAAAGCCTCCCCCGACACTTGTTTCGGGAAATTCCCCTGTCAGGGGAAATGTCACGAAGTGACAAAAGGGTTGCCGTTTTCGCCAGAAAAAGGTGTCATTTTGCTTGCAAAATGACGGAGGGGGCGGAGCTTGAATTATCGCCACGTCTGATTCAATATGGAAAACTCGTAAAAGAGGAAACGAAGCCCCCTCAGTCAGCTAAAGCTGACAGCTCCCCCAAAGCGCATTGCACGTTGGGGGAGCCTTTAAATTCTGACCTCAGAATGACAGCTGTTTGCTGTTTATTTAATTATTAAAATCAGGTGTACCAGTTAGGACTGTCGTCCGGGGGATCTATTTTCGTAAAGATGTTTTCCTTAATAATTGTGCTGCCGCTTCTGTTTTCGAGACCGCCGCCGCAATCATAGTTATAATCTCCTATAACATAGAGCGTGGTGTTTCTCGCGCCTGCGCCTACATAAATTGCCGATCCTCTTGTTGAATATACATGGCTGCGTTCGCAGTGAAAGGAAGCGTTCGCGGTATTATCCGGAATATAAATTGCGTGAGTACCGCCGTTAATGACTGTTCCACTCATTGAAAGATTTGAGCCGCTCGAAAGTGTGAATGTGTTGAGATCACCTTTGGCTGATGAATCGAATGAATCAAAACGAACATATTTGCCGTCAAACCACCAACCTAAATTATAATATTGGTTGAGATCCAGTTCAACTTTTCTGTTTTCGGGGATTTGAAATCCTCCGTTTGCGTTAATACCCTTAACATTATCGTCAAACTTGTAGCCCTTTACTCTATCTGCTTTTAACTTAAATGTTCTGCCGTTTGCATCTATTTTGAAATCGCAGTTCGAGTCTATTCCCTGTGACCACGCGTCAATAAAGCTTCTGCAGCCCTTTTCAGATGTGATTTTGTTACGGTTAGTAACTTTGAGGGTAAACGGAGCAAAATCAAGGATCTTCTTTTGGTTATTGCTCATAACCTTTGTGAAGATACCGTCCATCGCGCCGAGGCTTTGGAGCATTTCGCTTGCTGTATTCTCATACTTTGAGTAAGGTGCTTCGTCCGGGTTTACAGTGATGATATTGTTGTCGATCTCATATTCCTTGACCTTTTTTGACATATTATTGAGTACGTTGATTGTGAAAAAGTCAAGTACAGCGTGTTCTTCCATCGAGCTGATCTCGTTGTTGATTCCCCTGATAACCTTGTGGTAGTCGGGTGTTTTGGTGTAGCTGTGCTCATTTTTGTCAGCGGCAATAACTCTGTCGAGCAAATAGGATGTGAGTTGCTCGTAACCGTTTTCGTGATTGTTTGAGCTGCGCTCGCCCTTGAGGAAGCTGAGCATGGCGTCAAAATCCGCCTGCAGTTTGCTTATGTTGCACATGGGGTCGTTTATAATCTCTTTATACGCTTTGTAGGTGGTGTTGTTTAGCTTGCCCATACCGCTGCAGGTGAAGTTATCCTTGTTCTGATCGATGCGCTTCAACACATTGGCGTAATCATCGGCGATCTTGTCGGTTTGCTTTCTGAATTCCAGAGTGCTGATGTTTGAATCGATCATCTGCAGCTGACGCATTTCTTCGCTGTGATATATATTGGCGTTTTTCGAAAGGGTCTGAACCTCATTCATAACCGCGTTTATCTCAGCCTTTATCTCTGCCGCTTGCTTATTGACGTCGTCGATAACATCCTGATTTGAAGGACCGTCATCCAAACCGAAAATCAGATTGAATACGGGGCCTATTGCCATATTAGCGAGCTTTGTGGCTGTGGTGTTCAGCAATGTTTTTCCGACATAACCGAAGGCGGTTTTGGCAACAGTTGATGCAACTCCCGATGATATCGGGGCGTCTGTTGTGGCTGCCGCGTTAGCGGAGGTGATTGCTATCGTTCCAACCGAGCATACGGTGATAACGGATAAAACGCCGGCGATGATCCTTGTCTTGATATTGTTCTTTTTCATTGTGAACACTCCTTTGAGTTTATTTTGGAAACGTTCTTGTGTTTCTGTTGTGACTATAATATATCATCATTTTACGCGCATAACAATATGCAAAACACCCCCGATCTGTAGCCTAATTTACACATCGGAGTGCAAGTGTAGCCTAAATTACAGATCGATAAATAATTGTAGCCAAACTTGAAAATCGTCATTTTTTGTGCTATACTTAACTCGGTTACGGAAGGAGAGTGAGCAGAATGGCTGACAAAAAAACCGACCGCCGTGCGCTTAAAACGCGGAAAGCGATTTTTGAGGCGTTCGCCGAGCTGATGTGCGAAAAAGAACTGAGGAATATCACGGTTCAGGATATTTCCGACAAGGCGGATATCCACCGCGTCACGTTTTACAAGCATTTTATGGATATTTACGATGTTTACGAGCAGCTTGAGAAAATGATCCTGACTGAGCTCGGCAGCTTGATCACGGGCTTCGGCGACAAGCCGATGGATGAGGTCTATTCCGAGGTTTTCGGTTACATAAGGGAAAATCCCAAGTATTTCAAGTTGGTTTTCAGCCCGCACAATTCAAACGTTCTTTATCAAAAGATGCTTAAGCTGATAGTGGGCTTCAAGCGAATGGTATGGGCGGAGAGCCTCGGAGTCGATATGACGGACGCAAGGGTGGACAATGCGATCCGTTATCACTGCAACGGAGGCTTTGCCATTATTGCCGAATGGGTGCTAAACGATTTTGACCAGCCGCAGGAGCGCATTACCGAGATGCTTTCGGGCTTTGAAAAAAGCACCAGAAGCCTGCTTGAAAAATAAAAAAGAAAAGGAAAAGCCTCCCCCGACACTTGTTTCGGGGGAGGTGGCATTTTGCTTGCAAAATGACGGAGGGGGCGGAGCTTGAATTATCGCCACGTTTGGAACGATATGGAAAACTCGTAAAAGAGGATGCGAAGCCCCTTCAGTCGCAATGTACGGCTAAAGCCGTACGCGACAGCTCCCCCAAAGCGCATTGCGCGTTGGGGGAGCCTTTAAATGCTTATATTTAATAAATCAATCTTCGTCCATCTCTGCCTTGGCGGCTTCAATTACCTTCTGAGCAACGTTTGAGGGACAATCCTCATAGCGCGCAAAGGTGAACTCATATGAGCCGCGGCCCTGGGTGATCTGGCGGATAAATGTTGCGAAGTCGCTCATTTCTGCCATCGGGACCTCAGCCTCAACTACCTGAGTGCCGTTTTCAGCGGGAGACATACCGAGCACGCGTCCGCGTCTCTTGTTTACCTCGCCCATAACGTCGCCCATGTTGTTGTCGGGAACATAAGCCTTGAGGCTGCCGATAGGCTCAAGCAGAGTGGGCATAGCGTTGGGAATACCGTTCTTGTACGCGAGGCTCGCGGCTGTCTTGAACGACATCTCGGAGGAGTCTACGGGGTGATATGAGCCGTCGTAAAGCGTGGCCTTGATACCTACTGTGGGATAACCCGCGAGAACGCCCTTCTTGATAGAATCGCGCAGACCCTTTTCAACAGCGGGGAAGAAGTTCTTGGGAACCGCGCCGCCTACAACGCGCTCTGCAAACTCGATACCGTCTGTATCAAACGGCTCAAACTCGATCCAAACGTCGCCGAACTGGCCGTGACCGCCCGACTGCTTCTTGTAGCGTCCCTGAGCCGAAACCTTCTTGCGGATAGTCTCGCGGTAAGCGATCTTGGGCTTCTGGAGCGAAGCGGTAACGTTGTACTTGGTCTCGTGGTTCTGCTCAAACTTGATCGTGGGATCCTCATCGCAGAGCTTCTGGACAGCTTGCGCTACCTTATCCTCGTCGCCCTTTTTGGCGGGGTAGATAGCCATTGTGTAGGAGGATACGGGATAATCGATTCCGTCAAGGGTTACCTTTCTGAGCGGTGAGCATAGTGTGTCGCCGGTCTTTGTAGAGGTGAGCTTGGGGATCGCGCCGATATCGCCCGCGCCGATATATCCTGCGTCAGCCTGCTTTTTGCCCGACATAGTGAGTACCTTTGTGATACGCTCGGGTGAGCCTGTGCGCATATTTATGATCTGGGTATCATTAGAGATCTTGCCCGATACTACCTTGATAAACGAAAGTCTGCCGATAAACGGGTCGGCAACTGTCTTGAATACGATAGCCGCAGCCGCGCCGTTTTCGTTAACAGATACCTCAACGGGCTCGCCGTTAACGTCAACGCCAACCTCAGAGCCCTTGTCGGCAGCGGAGGGAGCAAGCCATGTAAGGCTGTTGAGCAGCTGGTCGATAGCAAAGGTGTTCTGAGCGTCGCCGCAGAATACGGGGCAGATAGAACCGTCCTTTACGCCCTGGCTTACGCCTGTGATGATCTCTTCGGGAGTGAATTCCTCCTCGTTAAAGAACTTCTCCATCAGCTCTTCGCTTGTCTCGGCTACAGCCTCTCTGATAGCCTCGCGCAGACCCTCAAGTCTGTCGCCCATATCGGGAAGAGCAGTTTGCTTAACGTTGCCTTTGCCGTCGTACTCATAAGCCTTAAAGTCAAAGAGGTTAACATAAACGTTAGCCTTGCCGTCAACGATATAGGGAACAACAACGGGGCATACAGCCGCGCCGAATGTCTGCTTCAGATTCTCAAATACGCGGTAAAATCTCGCGTCCTCGTCGCAAAGACCGTTAACAAAGAATACCTTTGTAAGACCTGCTTTTGTTGCAGCGTCAACAGCCTTTTCGGTACCAACGCTTACGCCGTCCTTGCCCGATACAACGATCAGAGCAGTGTCGGCAGCGCGCATACCCTCTGCAACTCCGCCCGCAAAGTCAAACAGACCGGGGGTGTCGATGAGGTTGATCTTGGTGTTCTTCCACTCTATCGGAGCCACTGCTGTCATAATAGAAGCCTGGCGTTTGATCTCCTCGCTGTCGAAGTCAAGCGTTGTGTTGCCGTCGGTGATTTTACCGAGTCTTTCTGTCGCCTTCGCGAGGTAAAGAATAGATTCGGCAACGGATGTCTTTCCGCAGCCGCTGTGACCCGCGAGCGCGATGTTAAGAATGTGTTTTGCGTCGTACTGTTTCAAAAGAATTTTCTCCCTTCGTTTTTGGCAGGAAAAATGCGCCCTGCCGTATTGTTAATTTCATTATATTATCATATATGTGCAATAACACCTGATAATTATACCATATTTGTGTAGAATACACAACAATTTTAAAGCAAAATAAAAAAATTCACCCTTTGCCCAATATGGACAAGGGTGAATTGTGCAATTTGCTTTATTTGCGAAATTCTCGGAATATTATGCACAAAAAACAGAACGGATTTTTGTGCAACATTCTTACATTTTACTTGCTGAGGATAGCTCCCTGCGCGCCGGAGGAAACTAATTTCTGGTAACGGGCGAGGTAGCCTGTTGTGATCTTGGGTTCTCTGGGCTGCCACTTTTCTTTGCGAGCCGCGAGCTCCTCGTCGGTAAGTTTGACGTTGATGGTGTTTGCGGGGATGTCGATCTCGATGATATCGCCTTCCTCAAGCAGACCGATCGGGCCGCCTACCGCTGCCTCGGGAGAAACATGGCCGATAGAAGCGCCTCTTGTGGCGCCGGAGAAGCGTCCGTCAGTGATAAGCGCAACGCTGCTGCCGAGTCCGCTGCCCATAATAGCTGAGGTCGGGTTGAGCATCTCTCTCATTCCGGGGCCGCCCTTGGGGCCTTCGTAGCGGATAACAACAACATCGCCCTCGTTGATAAGACCGCCGTTGATCGCCGCCATAGCGTCCTCCTCGCAGTCAAATACGCGCGCGGGACCCGAGTGCTTGAGCATTTCGGGAGCTACCGCCGAGCGCTTTACAACGCAGCTGTCGGGAGCGAGGTTGCCTCTGAGCACCGCGATGCCGCCGGTGGGGCTGTAGGGGTTTTCGGCAGTCCTGATGACCTCGGGATCGCGGTTTACTACGCCCTTGATGTTCTCGGCAACGGTTTTGCCGGTGCAGGTGATAAGGTCGGTCTTGAGCAGTCCGAGCTTGTCGATCTCGTTCATAACGGCGTAAATTCCGCCTGCTTCGTTCAAATCTTCCATATATGTTCTGCCCGCGGGAGCGAGGTGGCAGAGGTTGGGAGTATGCGCGCTGATCTCGTTCGCAATGCTCGGGTCGAGTTCAATACCGCACTCGTGAGCGATAGCGGGGAGGTGGAGCATTGAGTTGGTGCTGCAGCCGAGAGCCATATCCATTGTGAGCGCGTTGCGGAACGCGTCCTCTGTCATAATATCGCGGGGCTTGATGTCCTTTTCAAGAAGCTCCATTATCTTCATACCCGCGCGTTTTGCGAGCTGGATACGCTCGGAATAGGGGGCGGGGATAGTGCCGTTGCCGCGAAGACCCATACCGAGAACTTCGGTAAGGCAGTTCATTGAGTTAGCCGTGTACATACCCGAGCAGGAGCCGCAGCTGGGGCAGGTTTTGTTTTCGTATTCGTTGAGCTCGTCAAGAGTGATTTTTCCGGCGTTGTAGGAGCCTACCGCCTCAAACATACTGCTCAGGCTTGTCTTTTTGCCGCCTACTCTGCCCGCGAGCATCGGACCGCCGCTGACAAAGATGCTGGGGATGTTGAGCCTTGCCGCCGCCATAAGCAGACCGGGCACGTTTTTGTCGCAGTTGGGAACCATAACAAGCGCGTCAAACGCGTGGGCAAGAGCCATACACTCGGTAGAATCCGCGATAAGGTCGCGGGTAACGAGCGAATACTTCATACCCTGATGACCCATTGCTATACCGTCGCATACCGCGATAGCGGGGAATACGACAGGATTACCGCCGGCCATAGCCACGCCGAGCTTAACAGCCTCAACGATTTTGTCGATGTTCATATGTCCGGGCACGATCTCGTTATAGGAGCTGACGATACCGATAAGCGGCTTGTCCATCTCCTCGTTTGTCATACCCAAAGCGTGCAAAAGAGAACGCTGAGGCGCGCACTGTACGCCCTTTCTTACTGCGTCACTGATCATAAAAAACTTCCTTTCAATTATATAATTTTAAAATTCTGCATTGCAAAAGTTAAGGTTGCTTAGCAAGTGAAGATTGCTGCCGCAAAGTTGATTGATCTGTTCACGGCGAAGTCTCTTTGCTCGCGCGCAAGCGCGATCTTAATTGACTTCATCATAAAATACGCTTAAAAACTGCTCATAGAATTCATCCTCGCGGATGTAGTTTTCAGCGTGGTTTTCGACCTGTTTTACGTCAACGGGGATGGTTTTGTTCTCGGTTTTGATCTGACCCTTGCCCATAAGCTCGGTCGCAAGATATGTTATGCCGTTTATCGTGATGTTGGTACAGCAGTAATCCTCGGCAGCTCTGTAGAGCTTAACGGGTGCTGTTATATCAGATTTTGAGTGCGAGATCATCTTTTTCATCAGCTCGGTCAGGTAGATTTTCTGACGTTCGTTTCTGCGCAGATTTGCGTCCGCGGTCTCTTGGTTACGAAGCCTGACAAAATCATTTGCCATCTTGCCCTCAAGGTGATATTTTTCTCCCTTTTTAAAAACAAGCTTTTTGCCGTAGTATACATCCTCGGGTGATTTGACGTCTATTCCGCCGACCTCATCGTTTACAACGGGAATACCGTCGATCTCCATTGACAAATATGTGTTGATAGGGATGTTGTAAAACAGCCTGCGCACTGTATCAAGGCAGTTCAAACAGCATTCCTGTTCTGTTCCGCCGTAGGCGTAAGACACGGCGATCGGTAGCTTTTCAGTGCCTGTGTAACCGCCGGTTTTTGAGTAAATAGAGACGTCGGTAATGATATCTCTCGGAACATTTACAAGCTTTACTTCGTTGGTTTTGGTATCTATCGACATAACGATAATTACGTCGGCGTTGTATTTGTTCCCAATCTCGGTGCGATTTTCTTGGTCGCTCTCTCGGTCAACGCCCATAAACAGGATATTAACAACGTCTTTTTTGTATTTATAGGTCTTGCCCTTGTATTTAACCGTGTTTCCGCCGTCGTCAAGCTTGACGTCGGAATTTTTGGGAGCTGTTATGGTATATGAGCTTTGAGACAGCTGATCCTTTCCGCTGCTGCGAAGATACACAAAAGCACCGGCGGTGAGCAGCGCAAGAGAAAGAACAATGCATCCGAAAGCAATCAAAAGTTTTTTCCAAAGCTTCATTTTCTTTTTGCCGTTGCTTTTAACAGAGGAGCGATGCTTCCTGTGAGATTTTCTTTTGCTTTGAGATCTGCGGCGGCGCTTTTTTTGATGCTCGCCGATTTGCGCGTCAACAATATTGAGCTCAGAAGGATCCGCCTGAGTGTTTTCGGTATTAGTATTATTTGTCGGATTTTCCATTTTTACCTTCTTTTAGTATCATTAATTAATTCTATACAATAGTATTTTATCATTTTACAGAATAAGTGTCAACAATATGTGACGGAAAGCTGAAAATCAAAAGAATAGTTTTTGATTTTCAGCAGGCAAAGAGATTTTGCAAAAACAGGGCAAAAAAAAGGAACAGCGCAAACTGTTCCTTTATAAGCCATATTCAGCCATTATTTTTTGTAAAAGAATTTCTTCGACGCAAAGAGCAAGCCTATAAGAGCTACCGCAGCGATACCGATGTAGATATAGTCGGTATGACCGGTCTTAGGTGACTTAGAGCTTGTGTCTACCTTTGTATCCTTGTCAGCGCCCTTGTCCTCGCTGCCGCCGCCGATTTTCTCAAACTTGGGATATGCTTTGATATCGCCTCTTATAAGAAGATCAAGCTCAGCGTCGGTGAGATTACCGAGAGCTGTGTAGTCGCCCTCGAAAGTCCAGCCGACAAATTTGTAACCCTCGTCGGGCTTTGCGGTGAAGTGTACGGTCTGGCTTCCGTCGTCACCTACAGGTGTTTTATAGCTGAAGTCATACGATCCGCCGCCGTCGCCGGGAATAATTGTGATTTGATAATTACCGGTTGTCGGCTTGGGGCTGACAACTGCAAAAGCAGGGGTTACAGATAATGCAATAAGCAAAACAGCAACCAATATAGCAAGAGTTTTCTTCATAATAAAACCTCCAATTTTTATTATTTGGCAAAGTATATGGCTTTACATTGTCTATTGTAACACAGCTTTTAATGTTTGTAAACAACTATTTGAAAATTTTTTTAAAAAGTTGCACAAAATACTAAGCGAAAAACTGTTAAAAAAATTGACGCCATTCCGGTTTACAAAGAATGGCGTCAGGATATTTACTTTTTCTTTTTGTGCTGAATGATAAAATAGATGATTCCCGCGGCTGCCACGACCGCAATAACAACAGCGAAAATAATGGGTGTTGCTTTATTCTCGTTGGCTGTCAGCGGTTGAGCGCTCAGTGCGAAGGCGTTAAGACATCCCGCAAAAGCGACCGCCAAAGCGGCGCATAGGCTTAACAGTATGCCTGTTGCTTTACTGATTTTTTTCATATTTTTTCTCCTTTATTCGGTTGCGGCTTCTGTTGCCTGAACCGCAGCAGTGGGAGCTTCTGTTGCGTTAGCCGAAAGCGGTTCGTCATCCTTATCCTCGGGCGCGATAACGTTTATTTTGCAGGTCTTGCTTACTCCGTTAAAGGTCGTAACTGTTATTGTGACCTCGCCCTCAGCCTTTGCGGTGATAGTTCCTACCTTGCTTCCGCCGGGAACAGTCACATCCGCGATGTCCTTGTTTGAGGATGTGAACGTTACCTTGCGGCTCGTTGTGCCTTCGGGGAAGAATGCCTCAAGGTCGAACACATCGCCTACGGTAGCGGTGACTTCCTCAAGGAGGTTAAAGTCCTCGGGAGCGTCAAGCACGTTGACCTTCATATAGGTGTAAACGTTGTTGTAAGCCTTGCAGCATACGATAGCTGTTCCGACTTCCTTGCCCGTAACAACGCCGTTGCTTTCAACTATATCGGCGATCTCGGGCTTGTAGGAGTAGTAACGGACAGCGGATGTTCCCTGACCGCTCAGGAAGAAGTGGTTAAAGTCAAAGGTCTCGTTCTTGCCTATGGTGATCTCGGTTGTGTTGAGGATCAGCTTTGTGGGAGCGTTCTTAACGGTGATGTTTGCAGATTTGCTAACGCCGTTGGCTGCCTTCGCTGTAACCGTAGCGGTTCCCTTTGCCTTGGCTGTTGCAAGTCCGCCTGCGGCTGCTACGTCAACGACCTTTGCGTTGCTCGATGAGTAGAGAAGGCTTGCTGTTCCCTGACCTGCGGGCAGCCATGAGTTAAAGTCGAACTTCTCGCCGATACCCATAACTCTGTCGCCGCTGTTCATAAATACCTCGGTAGCGGGATCCATAACGGTTACCTCACAGCTTACCTTGACTCCGTTGTATGCCGAGCAGGTAATGGTAGCGGTGCCCTTGCTCTTTGCAGTCGCAAGTCCCTTGTTCTTAGCGACCTCTACGACCGCGGGGTTGCTCGAGACGTAGTTGACGATTCCCGTGCCTTCGCCCTTGTTGAACTTGCAGGAGAACTGGTATTTCTCGCCGAGTCCCATATTCTTCTTGGTCGCGTTGAGAGTGAGCTTAGTGGGAGCCTTTACGACATGTACCTTGGTAGTGGTCTTGACTCCGTTGTATGCTGTCGCGGTAACGGTGATCGTACCGGGCGATTTAGCCGTTGTAAGGCAGTTGTACTTGCCTACGGTAGCGACCTTCGGGTTACTGCTGGTGTATGTGATAGTAGATGTCTTCTGACCCGCGGGGATGCTTGCGTTGATGTCATAGCTTTCGCCCACGCCGAGGTAGAAGTTGGTGCGGTTGAGGTATATCTTGGTCGGAGCCTTGCCGACGGTAACGGTAGCGTCAACATGAACGCCGTTGAATACATAGGCGGTGATCGTCGCCGTTCCTACGCCCGTGCCCTTTGCCAAGCCGCCCGAAGCGCTGACAGAGCATACCTTGGGGTTGCTCGATTTATACGCTATGCTTCCGCAGCCCTCGCCGCTCTTTAATGAGGCGTTAAAGTCAAACGTTTCGCCGATGCCGAGCGTTCGCTGCTTTAGGTTTATACCGAGCCACGTGGGCGCCTTCACAACCTTGAACGTACACTTGGCTGTCTGGTTGCCGCACTTTGCGGTGATAACGGCTGTGCCTACGTTTTTGGTGTATACATTGCCGTTTTTAGCGTATGCTACGTTGGGGTTGTTTGAGGTGTAAACGGGTGTGTAGCGCTTGTCGTAAGAGGTAGCGTAAAGCTTGCCGACCTCACCCGCGCCGAGTGTTCCGGAGGTGCGGTTAAGCTTAAAGGGAGTGGTAGTCCTTGCCTTAAGAACGACAAAGAATGTTACGGGTCTGCCCGCTCCGCGGATCTCCGTAATATGATTTTCAGGAGTGGTAGAGTGCCAGAAAACGTCGGATTTACCGTTTCCGTAATATATGCCGATGTGGTTGTAGCCGCTTGCGGAGTATTCGCTGTCGGTCACGAACTGCCAGATAACGTCGCCCTTTTCAAGCAGTCCCGAGTTGAGCATAGTCCTTTTGTTGGTAAAGTAATAGCGGCTGATGTTGTAGTCGCGGTAAAGACTTACCCAGCCGGTCTCTGCCGGGACAAGGTACTTTTTGCTCGATACGCTTTGCAAAACGTGCCAAACAAAGCCCGTGCAGTTCGTTACGGGAGTTGTTGTCGGCAGACCGTAGTTACCGGTGGCGTATTTACTGCTGCGGTCGCCGTTGGGCATACGGTAGTCGCCGTCGTTGTCAAACGGAGTTCCCAAATAATACTTGGGATACTTGCCGGTTTTGTCGCGATCCTTCATCCACTGCTGATATGTGTTCCAGTTTATTCCGAGCACGTCGCACAAGCCTCTTGAGCCCTTGTGCAGAGTGTTGACAACGTTGCCTGTGCCGACCGGAACATAGCCGGATGAGATAGTGACACTGCAATACGCCTTGTGGCCTGTCTTGATGTCCTGGGCGTAGATAGTAGTGCTGCCCGCACGCACAGCGGTAAGGAATCCGCCGCCGCGCTGGATGTTTGCCACGTTCGAGTTGTTGCTGAAATAGGCGATATTCTTTGTTGACGAGCCGTCCGAATAGAACGAGTTGATGTCAACGGTGTCGCCTACGCTCATATAAAGCGATTTTGCGCTTAAAGAGAGCGTTTTTGACGCGGCATGCGAGGTAGATATCGCCACGACGGTGATCGAAGCTACAAGCAGGACCACGATAGCTATGGCGATGATTCTGGTAACAGTTTTTTTCATAGATTGCACCTCTTGTTTATTATTGAATATTTACCATATTATTCTACCATATATTGTGTGGGGTTTTCAACTAAGTTACAGAGATGTAATGTATAATGAGAATACAGAAAAAACAGGAGCGTAAACTTCACACTCCTGCATAATTTTGAATATTTTTCTTATATTCTGCGCTTTTCTTTGATTGATTTGTACCAAGACGGGCGTAAAATCTGCTGCAGCCAAAACAATATGAACGCCGCCAGTGTAAAGCCGAACATATAAATTATCAAAAACAGGGGATAGGGGACATTGGCGTAAATCACATTGAGGAACACAAGTTGACAGGGAAAATTCGGCCCGATAAAGAACATATTAAAGGTCATATCGGTAACAAGCGGCGCGGCTATGTTCATAATCAGCGCGATCAGCACGAGCACGGCGAACACTGCGTCGGCTTTAAAAAATCGCGGGAGCGTCATCTTGCCCTCACGCACAAGCCTTCCGCCGACAAATATGCCGATGATGACCATAACGCCGTGGTGCACCATAGTCTGGATGCTTACGCCTATGTAGGTCGAGAATACATCGTCGGGATAAAACAGCACCGCAAGCCCCGCAAAAAGTGAGAAGGTGGCTAAAAACATACGGATAACGTCGCGGAACTTTTCGCTTTGCGGCATTGCCGCAAGCGGGAACAAATACAGCGGCGAGGAACAAAACTGGAACGGAAACGAGTCCCAGCGGTATTCCCAGTAGACGGTTTCCTCAAAATTGACGGCGAAAACAAGCTGCTTGTAGATTTCAAAAAGCACCAGCAGAACCCACGCGGACATCAAAATTATCTTTTCAGTCTTTGCCGACGCCTTGCGAAACGCAATGCAAATGACCGCAGCGAGGACAAAAACCGTCACAATGCATATTATGTGAAACGCTTGATAGCTCTGCGGCCGCTCCATCTGAGAGGATAAGACATAAAGGATTTTTTCAAGTGCGTTCATAGCAGTTTTCACTCTTCAAATAATGGGGTCGAAAAATATCTTTCGGCGGTGTCGGGTAGGACGGTCACTACCGTTTTGCCCTTGCCGAGCTTTTTGGCGAGCTTGATCGCCGCCGCAACGTTCGTTCCGCTCGAGATACCGCACATCAGACCTTCCTCGCGCGCAAGGCGCTTGGCGGTGTTTAGCGCTTCCTCGTCGGTCACGACATATATCTCGTCATAGATGTTCTTATTCAAAATGTCGGGAATGATACCGTCGCCGATACCCATTTGCAGGTGGGTTCCGATAGTACCCCCCGCGAGGATAGCGGCGTTTTCGGGCTCGACCGCCCAAATCTCGATGTCCGGATACTGCGCCTTGAGCACCTCGCCTATACCCGTGATTGTGCCGCCCGTGCCGATACCGGAGCAAAAGCCGTCGATCGGGTCGGCGCACTGCTGCATTATCTCAAGCGCGGTGTAACGCTTGTGAGCCTTGACGTTGTTGATATTGGCGAACTGCTGGGGAACAAACACCTTGTCGCTCTTTTCCTTCATTTTCAGCGCCATTTGCAGACATTCGTCGATGCACGCGCCGATGTCGCCGGCGTCGTGGATAAGCTTGACCTCCGCGCCGTAATGGCGGATGAGCTTGCGCCTCTCCTCGCTGACGGAGTCGGGCATAATGATTATGGTGCGGTAACCCTTGACCGCGCCGACAAGCGCCAGCCCGATACCCTGATTGCCGCTGGTGGGCTCTACGATAATACTGTCGGAGTTGATAAGCCCCTGCTTTTCTGCCTGCTCTATCATATTGAGCGCGGTGCGCGTCTTGATCGAACCGCCCACGTTGAGCGCCTCGAATTTTACAAGGATATCAGCGCTGTCAGGCTCGACCATACGGTTCAGCCTGATCAGCGGGGTCTGACCGATAGCCTCAAGAACATTGTTATAAATCATAAAAATAGACCTTTCTAAGTTAAAATACAGCCTTTTAATTATACCCGAAATCGGCAACAAATTAAATATGCACAATGACTAAATTAACTTTGTGAATTCTGTGCGAAAATTACAAATGATATTGTTGACAAATCGCGAAAAAAAGTGTATCTTTTAAATAGAGTATTTTAAATGCTCAAATATATTAAGGAGTTACTTAATTATGAAAAAAGAGATTTTAGCGGCGGCGATCGCCTTGATTATTACAGTTTCATCGGCGGCGGTCATCACCGGCTGCGGATGCAACAATGACAAAAAGGATGAGAAGAGCACAACTGCTCCCGCAACGACCGTTGAGTCCTCAACCGAAAAGACAACAAGATCAAACAAAAAGGCAACTCAGCCAAGCACCCAAAAAGCTTCCGGCGCGAACAGCCAAAGCGACCTTGCTGCCATTGCGCTCAACTCTTACGGCGTTTCGGCAAGCGACGGATATACCGCTTCGCAAGCGGGAACAACCAATGCTGCGGAGGGAACATATAACATCGTTGCAGTATATGACGCAAACGGCAATCTTTGCACACTTGTTTACATCCACACGAGCGGCCAGCCGATTTTTGTAGGTCAGGATGTTTTTGAATCGAACCACGGCGGCGGTAACGCTAACAACCAAGACAGCGGTGACGCTCAGGACAGCGGCAACAATCAGGATAACGGCGGCGGTCAGGACGACGGCGGCAACCAGAGCAGCGCTGACAATCAGGGCGGCAACCAGAGCAGTCAGGGTGGCGGTAACCAAGGCGGTAACCAAGGCGGTAACCAAGGCGGTTACGGCGGAGGCGGCAACCAGGGCAACGACGGCCACGACTATGCCGATAAGGGATATTGATAAAGCTAAATTGCGCTTCGCGCAGCTAAATGTGACTTCGTCACACTGTTTTAGAATATGAAAAACAAAACCGGCTCATTATGACCCGACCCCCAAAAGTTAGACCAAGAACTAACTTTTGGAGGTCGGTATTTTTGTTGTTTTATCAGCTGAGCTTATTTCCGCACTTTGTGCAGAAAGCCGCGCCGGGGTTTGCGGGGGCGCCGCATTTTGTGCAGAAGCTTCCGCGAGACGCCTGCTGCTGAGGAGCGGGCTGAGGCGGCATCTGCGGCTGAGCAGGCTGAAAATTCTGCCGCGGCATTGACGGAGTTCTTGCCTCGTAATCAAGGAACTGCTGAACAGGAATATTGATCAGCGTTCCCTGCGCGCGAAGAATACCGTTGATAAATAGTATATAATCCCTCGCGTGCGCCTTGTACCTCGCGCCGACTGCCTGAACGATTGTATAGCGAAGGTCAACAGCGGTGCCGTTTTGATAGGGCATAAAGTGCGCGGTCAGCGAACCGCCGTTCATATTATACTTGAACGAAAAATTCAACGCGAACGACAGCGTCTTGTACGGGTCAAATTTACAGCTTTTGCCGAATTTCTGATTTGCCCCCTGAGTAAACGCGTCATAGACCTGATTGATCGGCAGCGGATAAAAATAAACTAAATCTCTTCTCATAACAATTTCCTCCTGAAAGTTTGGTTACAATTATACTTTATCGTTGATTCGTTAAAAGTCAAGTGTTTTATATCTGTATTACAGCTCGGTTAGCGGTGGGTATGCGGGGGATAGAAGGTTTTATTGATCACATTTCTTATTGTATTCCAATGATTCACGAACGTAGTGTTTTCTTACCGAATACTCTGTAATAAGCACAGATTCCTGATGAAAGAACGCACAAAGGTCTTTGGCGATTTCGTTCACAGTTCTTTTTTTAACGCCAATAAGGGTAAGAAGCAGACTGGTTTCATGGGCGAATTCTCCGTTATCATAAATATACCCGCCCTCTTCCACAGAAAATGAAAACGGGACCTTATATGAATGACATACATTGCGAAGTATGCTGATATACTTTTCGTTTTCAAATAGCTGAGTGTTCGTAGTTAAATCATTCAGCCCGATATGGATTTTTGACTCGATCATACGGATGCCCTCCCGATAAATCCGGATTCATTTTTTTATTATATCATTTAAGAATTGTTTTGTCTATCCGTCGACCAATAAAAATACAAAGAAAACAGGCGCCCCCGTTATAGGATCGCCTGTTATTGTAATTGTTTACTTATCCAAAGATTTCATCGTTGGGAGATTAAAAACGTCGGATTTATAACCTCTCACAACCTGTTATAACCTATTTTTTAAGCCGGTTTTGATTATGCCGTTTTACCATAAGTTATTATAACTTGTTATAAACGCTAGTGTCTTGAATGACTTTGATATTGATTCCGGCTTCGCACATTCGAGTAAAAAGCGTATGTCAGAGTGAGTGGCAGGTAAAATGAGGTACCCTATTTGAACTGAATAACAGACAAGGGGCTGTCACACTAAGCATATCGCTCAGTTTTTGAATGTCTCAAATAACGATTTCTCTGTCCTCTTTTTCATAGTAAACCGAGGTCTTGAAATTGCCGAAAATGACGGAGGGTATTATGGGAAGCTATTCGATTATCATCAAACTCTTCTCTGCTTTTTTGATGGAGGTTTTGTTGACTGCTACAGCGATCACAAATATAAGGAGCGCAAAAACCGCAGCCGTAACAGCAGCGACCGTAACCGTTGTACTGCTAAGTAATATCACGGAAAGCTCCGGTATCATCGCAATGATAATGAAAACAAACAGAGCGATATACATCACAAATCCGACGATAAGGGCAACGGCGTTTATACCGCCCAGCTTGCGTGATATTTCCGTTTCACTGTCCCGGCTGAAAACCGGACTTTTGGCATTGCTCACGAGCATACGGTTGACAAAAATCAAGTTGCAAAGGACACAGACGAACGCGCTGTACAGGAATACCCAGCTGCCGGTGATCACAACGATACCGGTCACCATGCAAACGATACCGAGGATCAGGATGTATGACACGCTTCCGAGCGAACATATCAGCATGGAAAAGCGGAACTTGCTCTTGTAGTAATCCTTAAAATTAAACGGCATGGCGCGTAAAATATAAAAGCTTTCGCCCTCACGCGAAAAGGCGGTTCCAGCCAAATTGTTTAAGCCGCAGGCAAAGCAGGACGCAACAACACCGAGAAGCAAAGCGCAGATCAGCGCAGCGCTTGTGGCAAAAGAACCATTTACGGAGTTGAAAATCGCGTTTTTGCCAAAAGCGAACGGCAGAACCAAAAACAGCGGCCAGATAAATGTCATGGCAAAACCGTAAATCATATAAGACGGATTCCTACGCGCATTTTTCGCCTCGTAAGAGGTCAGCGCTTTTAGAGTGCTACGCTTATTCCGGGCGGAAAGCATGCTGCTTTCGACGGGCTTTTTTGCGGTGCCGGTATTTTGCATGGAAAGCGCTGTGTACAAATAGAACAGCTTGATAGCAAGCAAGGCTAAAGCGATTACTGCAGCGGTAATGCCGAGGCTGATTAACAGACCCATGATACTTCCGTCAAACATAAAGCCGCTCATAAACGCGACGTTAGGGAAGTAGTCGGATAAACCTGCAACCATCGAAAGGGCGTTGAAAGCAGAGTCAGGGGAATCATTGCTGCTGAGAATACTGTTGACGATCAAATAGCCAACTGTCAGCACGATCGTCAGGATACCGCCGATCGCTACCATGATATCGCGATTCCGGATAAAGCCGCAGCACTTGAATACCACGACCGTCATCAACGCGGCGACCGCAAGACCGGTCACAGGAATAAGGAAGCTTGAAAGTACCGTGCCGATGTAGAACGCTGCGCCCATTCCTGCCCGTAAGCCGAAGCCGAAAAAGCTTGAGTTGATCAGAATCAAGCTTAGAACTACCGGGAACTTCAAGGTTACCGTCAGCTTGGCTACCACGATCTGACTTGCCGAAAAAGGCATAGGCAGCAAAACGTGAAGATCGTCCGCCGTGTACAGCACAGTGACGATGTTTTTGACCGATAGCACAAGGCTGAACAAAAGCAGTATAAGCATCAAAAATTTTGTGAAGTCACTCAGGGAGATGTACGGTGAGATGAAGGGTTCCGCAAAGAAAGCCGCAGCAGCCAAAGTCGCGGTCAGGAATACCAATCCGACAGCGGCAAAGATTTTTGCCGCTCTCGGTGAGATCAGCGCTTCGCTGCCGCCGATCTTTGAGTTTCCGTTGCATTTTTCCAAAACGGAAATGAGCTTTCTAACCTTGGAAAACTCGCCGGTTACTTTTTGATCACTCATTGTCAGTCATCTTCTTGCATTTTGACGCGACAATAAAGTATATGATCACCATTAGTATAATGACGCCAAACATAATCATTTTGATCAAAAAACTATCGTTTAGGATTTTTTGGAATTCGAGAAAATCGACAATACATTCTCCGATCAAAAAGAGACCGACAACGATATACATAACTACATTGATCAGCTTATAAGTGCGTGCGCCTTTCTTTGAATACGAGGCGATTTTCGCCTCCTCGCTTTTTGTAAGTGTGCCGGTAAGAAGAATTTTTATGCCGAAAATAATCAAAACGACTCCTAATACACCAAACACAATAGACATAACCATTTTTACTACCTCCAATTATTCTTTTGTTTCTGTTAATTCAAGAAAAATGTTTTCCAGTGAAGCATTTGATTTGTGCGTAGCCCTCAGTTCATCAAGTGTTCCGCAGTACAAAAGCTCT
>CADBXH010000037.1 GCA_902798605.1 uncultured Ruminococcus sp.
GCGGATAGGGGCTCGAAGGCGAGCGTGCCGACCAACGGGAGGCAAAAACGTCACAGTGTGACGTTTTTAGCGAGAGAGCTACGCAAAGTTTACACATCCCACACGCCGCAAAAAACGAGCAGGAAGCTTTTACACTACGCCAACACACGTCATCCGCGGGTGTCCTAATTTTTTTGGTTGCGGATAGGGGCTCGAAGGCGAGCGTGCCGACCAACGGGAGGCAAAAACGTCACAGTGTAACGCTTTTAGCGAGAGAGCTACGCAAAGTTTACACATCCCACACGCCGCAAAAAACGAGCAGAGAGCTTTCACACTACGCGAAAACCCGTCATCCGCGGACACCATTATGGTGTCCTGTTTTTTGCCTGTAAAGCGCCAAATCCCTAAAAACGCCAACACCGCACAATGACTGTTTCTACAGCCTTTGTGCGGTGTTTTTTCGTTATATGTCAGAAATCCTAATAAAAGCTAATTACTCTTCATTGGTCTCTACTTTTTTGATGGCGTTGCTGACATCCTTTGAAAGCTCCATTCCCTGGAAATCCGAATCTTCCGGAAGGTACATATCAAAGTCCTGCGTCGCGTCAAATTCCGCTTCTGCCGAATCAAAAGCCAGATCCAGTATATGACCGCCCTTTGATTTGTCGTCTGAGATAAAGTGGAAGTGCCAGCCGGGTGTGTTGAGGCCGCCCATATAATCGGGACAATACAGCGCGACTACCGTTCCTTCGATGTTTTCATAATTGAACTCTCTCTGGTTTGTAGCAAGCGCTTTGTCAAGCGTCTTGTACGGCTTTTCCTGTTTGAGCTGTGAGTCTCTGGATAGCAGCAGCGTCGAGAATATCAACATTGCCGTCACTGTTGCTTATTTGGGTCTGTCCGCTGACCATATGTTTTTTTCCATCGGGCATCGGCTGAAAAGCCAAACAAATAAAGCAAAAAATTTAACGATTTATTAAATTGAACGCTGCGCGGTGACGTTTCGCCGCTGCTTCGTCCGTATCCCTTTTCCAAAAAGGGTAGTACATCACACAACACTATTATACACAAAAACGATATACAAAGACAAGACATTTTGTAAAAAAAGTATTACAATTTTGGATAAACTATTGGAAAAAACGAGATAAGATAGTAATATAAAATAGGAAAACTGTTTTATTTCATTTTTAATGAGGTGTTGTTATGAAACTTAAAAACCGAATCCGGCCTTTTTATCAGGCTATCCCTAAGCTGCTGACATTTCAGGTAGTATCGGTAGTGCTGCTGTCGCTGCTGACGTGGGGCATATCATCTCTGTGCGGCTTGCTGCTTGGCTTGACCGGCAAGGCGGCTGTCACCAGCGGCGATATAAAGTTTTTGTTTACCCATTGGCAGTGCTACTTGATGATCGTGCTGGTCCTGATCATGGTCATCTCATATGTCGCGGTTGAGCTTAACGCTTTGATCATCTACTGCTCAAAGCTCCTCAATGGTGAAAAGGCTTCTGTTTGGCAGAGCATCAAGGGCGGCTTTGTCGCGATGAAAAAGTATCTCAACATTCGCGGATTGATAATTATTCTCTACGCGGTAGTACTTGCGCCGATCCTCGGACTCGGTTTTTCGTTATCGCTGACGTCATCGTTCTATATACCGCGGTTCATTATGTCGGTCATCAACAATAACCCGCTGTACTATACGGGATACCTGATAGTTATGTTGTTACTGACGGTTGTTGCTGTGATCTATTGCTTTATCCTGCACGGGACGCTGCTCGACGATAAGAAGATGAAAGACGCGAGCGCAAATTCCCGCAAGCTCGTAATACACAACCTTAAAAACTTCATTTTTGAGATCATCTGCTATTTTGTGCTCTTTACGCTGGCGGCAGTTATACTGACGTTTATCGCCGCGATCCCTCTGATCGTAGTCCAGTTTATCCCGATGAGCGAATCAGCGACGATATTCTGGGATATCTTATTGACCCTTATCCCGCTTGTCGTTGTCGTGTTTATGGCAATGATGTCTGTATCGTTCTTCATACTCAAGCTTACTATGCTTTACAAAAAGTACAGCACCGAGGGAGAATGGACTTATCAAAAGCGCGAAAAGAAGCACCATCCGTTTGTAATAACCGCCATAGTTGTGGTTCTTATCTGCTGCGTCGGGCTCTCGTTCATCGGGACTCTCGGCTTTGACGAGTTATTCCACACTAAGATCACGACCGAGATCGTCGCGCACCGCGCGGGCGGTAACGAAGCTCCCGAAAATACCGTTAAGGGTATCAATGTCGCTCACAAGCTCGGCGCAAAGGGCTGCGAGATCGATATCCAGCGCACCTCTGACGGATACTATGTTGTCAACCACGACGCGAACTTTGAACGCGTTGCGGGCGTAAACAAAACCCCGAGCGAAATGACGCTAAGCGAGGTCAAAAAGCTGCGCGTGGACGGAGAGCCCGTACCTACTCTCGAAGAAATGCTCGACGCATCCCGCGACAAGGTGATGCTTTTTGTTGAGCTGAAGGGCGATACCGCCGACAACCAAATGGCGGATGACGCCGTAAGGATCATAAAGGAAAAGGGTATGCAGGATCAGGCAATCCTTATCTCGCTGAAATACGATATTCTTGATTATATAGAGCAAAAATACCCCGAAATGCTTACGGGTTATCTTGCGTTCATCTCCTTTGGTCAGATCGAAAACACACCATTTGATTATATGGCTCTTGAGGAAGAGATAGCGACCGACAGTAACATCGACGCTATCCACAAAAAGGGCAAGAAGGTCATGGTTTGGACAGTCAACGAAGAAGACGACATCGAACAATTTATGACCGGTGACGCCGACGCGATCATCACAGATTCCGTTAAATTGGCGGGAGAGATAAAGGAACAGCTGTCAAATCGCGAGCCGATAGAGATAATACTCCAAAAATTGAGCTCTATTGTACAGTAGGAGGTCGTAGATAAATGGCAAAAAAAGAAACCGAATCTAATAGTTCCGAGACCGTGAATCAGAATGATAATGCTCCGAACAACGCGCTGAAAGACAGAAAAACAGTCTTGGTCTCCAAAAGAGTAGAGACTATAGTCGCGGTCCTGCTCGGCATCACCACTTTGCTCTCGGCTTGGGCTTCGTGGATAGCGCATCTTCACGGCGGTCTGCAGTCCATCAACTTCACCAAAAGCAATAACTCTTCGGCGCTGGGAACCGCGGCGTCAAATATTGGTATACAGGCGTACCTTGCCGATTATATGACATGGAATACTTTACGAGATTATAAATATGAGCTCGAAGCGGCAAAGGCCGACGGCGATCAGGGAAAGATAAAACTCATCGAAGAAAAGATAGAGAAATACAAGAAGCAGAATATTGAAGGCGGTATTCTTGCCGAAGGCATAAAATGGATGGAGGAAAACAACGAAGACGATCCGTTTAAAATGCCGGGAATGGCGCAAAAATATATGGAACAGGGAAATGAAATGTTCCAAGAGTCACAGGAGCAGCTTGAGGAAGGAAAGCGCGATAACACAAAGGGCGACTCCTATATGCTTGTGACCGTCATATATTCGCTGACGCTGTTTTTGCTCGGTATCGTCGGTACATTCAAGAACCTGCCAAACCGAATAGCGGTGCTGGCGATAGCGTTCGGCTTCTTGATATTCGCGTTCCTTTATATGTGTACGATACCGCTGCCGACAGGATTTGATAAGATGAATTTCTTTGAATTTAAAAAATAGCACAATATAACGGAGACAAACTATGGCGAATCAAGTTTTTCAAGAAATAATTAACGGATTGTATTTAGAAGTGCTCTTTGTGGCAATGATATTGCTCGGCATCCTTCTCGTTAACAATCTCGTTTTATACAAGCAAAAGCTAAAAGAACGTATATCGCTAATGCTGCTGTTTGCGGTGATCATGTGCGCCTGTGAGATCCTCTGGGCATTCTGCGACGGTGATCCTCAGCTTAAAGCGCTGACTTATATCGGCTGCTGCGGATATATGATATCGTTTGTCGCGTTTGCGGCTATGCTGAACCGTTACATACTGAGCCGTTTTGACTACCTGCCGAAAAGCAAGGCGCTTAATGCGGTGTTTTATATCATTCCGGTAGGGGTATTCTTCCTGCTGTGCATAACCACTCCTTTTACTCATTGGCTTGCAGAAGTGGACGAAGCAAGCGCGCTGCACGAGGGCTTCCTTTTCTCAACGCTGTTCACTCCCCTGATGTGGATATATATTATTGCAGCGCTTATCAGCGCGGTGGTCTACGCGATCAGAAGCCGCAAGGATCCTTCGGCGTCGCGCCGCGTAGCTTACAGTATGATCGTGTTCGGCGTGTTATCTCCCGCTATCTATATAATGGAGATATGCCTTTTGGGAGTTGACAGCAACTATCTCGCGCTCAGCCTGGCGGTTTCCATATCATTGGTGTACCTGACTACCAACGTCAGCACCCATACGCTTTTGGAGACCCGCGCAAAAGTGGAGGCTACCGAGACCGAGCTGCGCTTGGCTACCGATATACAGACGAGTATGCTCCCTTCGATATTCCCGGCGTTCCCGAACCGTCCGGAGTTTGACATCCACGCTTCTATGGATCCCGCCAAGGAGGTCGGCGGAGATTTCTACGACTTCTTTATGATAGATGACGACCATATCGCGATGGTCATAGCGGACGTATCGGGTAAGGGCATTCCGGCGGCGCTGTTTATGATGTCCTCTAAGATCCTCATAAACGACCATGCGCTTATGGGCGGCTCTCCGGCGGAGATACTCCAAAGAGTGAACAAGCAGGTCTGCGCCAACAACGACGCCGAAATGTTTGTGACCGTATGGCTCGGAATACTTGAGATAAGCACGGGCAAGCTCACCACCGCGAGCGCAGGCCACGAATACCCGATAATAAATATCAACGGAAAATACGAGCTTTTAAAAGATAAGCACGGTTTAGCTGTCGGTGCGATGCCGATAGTAAAGTACAAAAACACCGAGATAACGCTCAAAAAGGGCGACAGCATTTTTGTCTATACCGACGGCGTCGCCGAGGCTACCGACGCTAACGAGCAGTTGTTCGGCACAGACCGCACGGTTGAAGCGCTCAACGCCGTTCCCGCAGGAGCCTCGCAGAAGGAGGTGCTGGCGGGCGTCCGTGCCGCTGTTGATGACTTTGTTAAAGAAGCGCCTCAGTTTGACGACCTGACTATGCTCGGGCTGAAATACAACGGCGCGGAAGATAACGCCGAACAATAATTTCAAGGAGGATCCCCAAATGAAATCAAATAAAATATACCAGGCTTCAACATTACAGGCTTTAGCGCTCGGATATACAAGACCGGTCGTTGCCGTGCAGGAATTGCTCGAGCACGGCGATACCGGACTCGGTACGTTCGAAAGCGTAGACGGTGAGATGATCATATTGGACGGCGTATGCTATCAGGCCAAGCCGGACGGCAGCACGATCCGCACCGAAGACTCGGCAGGTGTGCCCTTTGCAGTCTCGGGCTTTGTTAAGGACGGCAGAAAGCTTGAAATGGGAGAGTTAAAGGATATCGACGCCATAAAGCTGGAGCTGACCTTGAGGATAGAAGAGGATTTCGGACTGAACAGCATCCACATCGCGCGGATAGACGGCTTGTTCAGCATTATCCACGCCCGCGCGGGAGCCCCTTACCGCGCACATCATGTTTCACTAAAGGATATTCTTTCAAAAACGCAGAAGGACTTTAGCTTTGAGAATATATACGGAACTCTGGTGTGCGTGTATTACCCCGATTATATGGACGGCATAAACGCCGCGGGATGGCATCTGCACTTCCTCTCACAGGACAGGACGCTTGGAGGACACGTTTTTGAGGTGTCGATGAGCTCCGGAGAATGTCTGCTGCAAAAAATGGACAGGATCGAGATCCAGCTCCCGAGAGAAGCGGCATTTGACACCTATTCCCTCAAAGAAGCCTCGCAGGACGAGATCGAAGAAGTCGAACAGGGAAACGGCTGATTGCAGAGTTATTCATCAAGATAAAAAGCACAGCTATAAACTTAAAGCCGCCCAATCAGGACGGCTTTTGTGTTATTCTGCGATTTTTAATTCTTGCTTCAGAGCGTTTTGCAACACCTGAGAAAAATTGATATGAGCTTTTTCGGCTTCGTAGCAAAGCCAGCTCGGAAGAGTGCAGTTTTTCTTGACTGTTTTGATTTCGTTTTTACGGCGATACTCGTCAAAATCCACATCGACGAGGGTTACTAAATCATCTTTATTACCTTTGATTTTGTAATGGGACATACACTCAATGAGATTGCAGAAGAAATAGAAATAACAGAATGGTAACCGCTCCCAAATGAGGGCGGTTTTCTTGTGCTTATATTTCTTTTGCTTTTTTCTGCCTATAGACAAACAAGCCGTTATTTGGTATTATATACCTATAATCATAATCTGCGGGTGGACGTAATGACTTTATTCAGCAAAGAAGAAAAAAGAGTTGAATATCTTGAACTGATCTATGATCTGATTTTTGTATACATAGTCGGCAGGAACAACGCACTGATGCATAACATCGATAACGGATTCACCTCCGGCGGCTCGTTTTTGGCGTATGTTTTTTGCACGCTTGCTATTATCCAGATCTGGATGTTCAGCACATTCTACATAAACCTGTACGGGCGCAACAGCGTCAGGGAGTACGTCTTTTTATTCATAAATATGTATCTGCTCTATCATATGGCGACCGCGATCGCGGTTGACTGGGAGCAGAATACCTACCGCTTTTTCATAGCGTGGGCGCTTATCCTCGTCAATATCGGCGTGCAGTATATTATCGAGATGCGAAACCACAAGGCGGCTCCGTGGGAGCTAAAGCAGATAAAGTCAAAGGCGTTTATACTATTCGGCGAGGCTGCTTTGGTAGCGGCGGCAGCGGTTCTGTATTACTTTACGGGCATACCGCTTGCTATTGTGCCGATCGTGTTCGGCATAATCGTCACCGCGCTGTCGGGTAAGACAAACCTGCTGGTTCCCGTCGATTTCGGGCACCTAAGCGAGCGTGCGATGCTTTATGTCGTCTTTACCTTCGGCGAGATGATAATCGTTGTGTCGTCATATTTCAGCGGAAAGCTTACCCCGGACGGAATGTATTTTTCGACCATGGCGTTTTTGATAGTCGTCGGCCTGCTGCTCGGCTACGGAACGATCTACAACCGGTTCCTCGACACTGAAAAAACCACGAACGGCACGGCATATATGATGATCCACGTCTTTTTGATCTTCGCGCTGAACAATATCTCTGTCGCGCTTGATTTTATGCGCGAGGATGAGATCGCCGTTTTGCCAAAGACGCTGTTTTTGACAGGCTCGTTTTTGCTGTACTTCATTTTCCTGTTCCTTATGGGCTTTTACGCAAAGCAAAGCTGCTGCTTCAACAAGCGCCTCGTGCTTTTGCTAACGGGTATTTTGATTAGCTTTGTCGCGCTTATGCTCTTGTTCAGAGAGATGATGTATGTCAATATCGCGATAACCGTTGTTTATGTTTTTCTGATTTTTATTATACTTTTCATCAGAGGGAAGCGGATGGAGGCTTGATTTATGGATATTTCAAAAGGTACGAATTTATTGAATGAGATATTAGCTCATATTACGATCCCAAAGCTGATCGTTTGCGGGATCGTTGTTGTCGTGACGGTCGCGCTGTGCTTAGGTTTAAAGTTCGGAACAAAGCGTCTCAAAAAGAAACTGTCTTTTGAAAACGACAAAACAAAGCTCTCGGTGCTCAATATCTCTGTGAACCTGCTGAGGATCGTTATCATTATTGTCGCCGTGATCGTTGTTATGCAGGTGCTCGGGATAAACACCGGCACGCTCACCACCGTGCTCGCTCTGGTGCTCGCGGTATTGGGCTTTGCGTTTCAGGATTCGCTCAAGGATGTATTTATGGGCTTGATCATCCTGATCGACAACTACTTCAAGGTCGGCGACGCCGTGTGCTACGAGGAAAGAGACGGCATCGTTGTGAACTTCAATCTGCGCACGACCAAGATAAAGATGATCGACGATAACTCGGTTCTTGCGATCTCAAACAGGAATATCTCGCAAATCGCGAAGCTTTCAAATATGAACGATATCGACGTCGGCTTGTCGTATGACGAGGACGTAAAAAAGGTTTACGAAACGCTTACCGAAGTCTGCGAGCGCGTCAAAAAGATAGATAATGTTGAGGACAGTATGTTCAAGGGGACTCAGAGCTTTGACGACTCGGTCATCAATTACAGGGTGCGCTTTTTCTGCAAGCCGATCAACCGCCCCGACACAAAGCGCGCGGTTATGCGCGAGATCCAAAAGGGCTTGGATGAGGCAGGAATAAAGATACCCTACAAACAGCTCGATGTTCACACGGACTGAGGATAAAAATATGCTGAAGGATTACTATCCATATGAATATGTCGAGAGCGTTTTTGCCATAGATTACAACAAGCTGTACGGCCTCGGGTTCAGGGGTATCATTTTTGATATTGACAACACCCTTGTTCCGCACGGCGATGACTCCACTCCCGAGGTGGACGCGCTGTTTGAGGAGATACACTCAGCGGGGCTAAAGACGGTTTTGCTCTCGAACAATGACCGCGAGCGCATAGAGAGATTTATAAAGAATATCGACACGCAGTATGTCTGCGACGCCGAAAAGCCCGATCCCGCCGGATATATAAAGGCGGTAGAGCTGCTGGGCGAGGATAAGGACAAGGTCGTGTTGATCGGCGACCAGACCTTTTCGGATATTATCGGCGCGAACAACTGCGGCATCAAAAGCATACTCGTAAAATTCATCGGATTTTACACCGAGAAAAAGCTCGGTATAAGGCGCAGGATAGAAAAGGCGGTTCTCTTCTGCTACCGTCACAGTAAATACGATCACAGGATAGGGGATATTCTAAAGGAGGGGTAAGATGCTCTGGAAAAAAGACACGCTTTTTTGCGATATGAATCCGCTTTTTTACAAAATATCAGAGAAAAAAGAGATGATAAAAAGGAAGTGGCAGGACGACCACAGCGAAGAAAATTTCGCCGGAGAATGTTACGCTCCAAAGCTCGATAACCTTGTAGCCGAGCACAGCTCGGGGCTGATAAAAAAGGGCAAGGGCATCGACCCGACGCTCCAGTACAACAAGGCGCATAATATCGAACTTGCCGCCAAGGCGATAAGCGGAATCTTGATCCGCCCGGGCGAGACTTTCTCGTTTTGGAAGGTCGTCGGCAACACGACAAAAAAACGCGGTTATCTTGACGGCAGGGTGATCGAGGGCAATAAAATAAAGCCCGGCGTTGGCGGCGGACTTTGTAACTTGGCTAATTCGATCCATTATATGGTGCTCCACTCTCCGCTTGACGTCACGGAATTCCACAATCATTCCGACGCTCTCGCGCCCGACCACGGCGAGCGTGTTCCGTTCTCCACGGGCACATCAATAAGCTACAACAATGTTGACTACCGCTTTAAGAACAACACCGACCAGAAATTTCAGCTCGTAATTTGGTGTGAGAACGAGACCCAGTATTCCGAGCTCAGAAGCGAGCGCGATATACCTTATGAATACCGCTTGGTGGAGGAAAACCACCGCTTCAGAAAAGAAGGGGAGAAGTATTTCAGAGTCTCGAAGATCTACCGCGAGACTATCGACAAAGAGTCGGGAGAGGTCATCAAAAAGGAGCTGCTGCTCGACAACCACTCTGAGGTTATGTACGACTACTCGATGATCCCGCAGGATCAGATCAGGGACGAATGATGCATTATAAGAAGGTCAAGGGGATTCTTTCCCCGAGCAACGGTATGAACCTCTACCGAGGCTGTTCGCACGGCTGTATCTACTGCGATTCGCGCAGCAGGTGTTATCAGATGGATCACGCTTTTGAGGATATCGAGGTCAAGGAAAACGCGCTCGAGCTGCTCGAAAACACTCTACGCCATAAGCGGAAACGCTGTATGATCGGCACAGGAGCGATGACAGACCCGTATATCCCGCTCGAAACAGAGCTCGAATACACCCGAAAAGCGCTGATGATAATCGAAAAATACGGCTTCGGCGCTGCGTTGCAGACCAAATCCGACCGGGTGCTCAGGGATCTGGATATCCTCAAAAAGATCAACGGCAAAACAAAGGCTGTTGTTCAGATGACTCTGACCACCGCGGACGATAGCCTGTGCAGGCTTATAGAGCCTAATGTCAGCACTACAAGGGAGCGCTTTGAGGCGCTCAAGACCCTGCGCGATAACGGGATCCCGACTGTCGTATGGCTGTGCCCGATCTTGCCCTACATCAACGACACCGCGGAAAACATTACCGCGATACTTGATATGTGTGTCATGGCAGAGGTCAGGGGCGTTATCTGCTTCGGGATGGGCTTGACTTTGCGCGAGGGCAACCGCGAGTATTTTTACAAAAAGCTCGATAAATATTTCCCGAATCTAAAGGAGCGGTATATCCGCGAGTTTGGTAATCAATACGAGATAAACAGCCCGGACCACGCTCGGCTGATGAAGCTTTTTCACCGCACCTGCGAGCAAAACGGGATAATGCACAATAACGACCAAATCGTTGAGTATCTCAATAAATTTGCAGAAAAGAACTCTGCCGAACAGCTGAGCCTATGGTAATAAAAACGCCTTAACGACATCAAAATCGTTAAGGCGTATGTTTATTTTTCTATGTATTCGCAGACTTTGTCGATTTGCTCGGCAAAGTCATCGCCGAATTTTTTGTCAAAAAACGCGCTTCCGATAGTGAACGCCCACGGGTTGAGCTTCTTGATCTCATCAAGGCGTTCGTAGCTGTCTACGCTTCCCGCGACGCAAACGGGCGCGTGAAGATTTTCAACGACCTCTTTATTCAGCTCAACGGGGTCGCCTAAATATCGGTAGCCCAAAAGGTCGATGCCGCCGGCGCCGTTTTTAATGTACTCATTAGCGCTCTCTATCATATCCTCGGCGCTTCCGTCAAGCACAGAAGGTCGGTCAAAAACATCGCCGACAAACGGCAGATAAGAGATTTTGTTTTCTTTGCAAAACTCGCTGACAGACTCAAAAAACATCGTGCCCATCATAATGTCGCAGCCGCATTCGACCGCTATCTCAGCGCCCTTTATGCACTCTTCCTCGTCGTATTCGACGACCTCGAGAACGGTCTTTTTGCCGCATTCGCGCATACGGTCAAACAGAGCCTTCATCTCCTCGATCGGCAGCGGCTTTTCTTTGAATCCCCAATATTTTGCCTTTGAATCCTTGCAGTGCTCAAAAATCTCCCGCGCGTTTTCAACCGTGCGGTCGTTGTATGTAAGCATAACGATCAGCTCGGGTCGGCACCCCATTTTATTGTCCTCCTTTTGTCAAAAATTGACTTATTCAACGCTATTATACCATTATTTGTCAGAAATGTAAATGATTTGAGCGTGATTATTTTTCTCGTAATGATCAAGGGTATACAGTCATTATTGACATTTCATTCGATTTGGCTTATAATACTTTTGATAATAATATCCGCGGGCGTGGTGGAATTGGTCGTGTTGCGAGCGCTGCCTGCGGCAGATGAAGCGAGCAAAAACGAGGTTTGAAATAAGGAGCACAAGGAAGCGCGCAACCGCGCGACGCGGTACGACTATATTTCAAGCGGGACACACCACGCAAGATTTCGCTCGCGTTTCCTCGGTGAAAGGTTTTCCACCACTATACAAATAATAATATATCTACAGTAAGGAGACAATTAATATGGGATTTTTTGATTCATTTAAAAATCGCAAAACCAAATCAGCTGATTCTGATAAACAAATCGTTTTTTCAAAGTATCAGGAAAAATGCGACTTTACTGTTAAGCAACAGTTAAGGTGGCTCAAAACATTAAGCGTTACCATACCCACAATCATGATTGCCCCTTCTCCCAATCTTTCCAATCCGTTAACTCACGACTATTATTTGCACCCCAGAAATATTGAAGAAGCGGGCAGTATGCTTAATGCTGTCGGAAGAGTTGCAAAATCCGTATCAGATACTCTCAGTATCACCAACCTTGAGAGAGCTCTTCAAACACAATCCATGGATAATGTTTATAAATCATATTGTATATTAGATGAGTATTCAAAAATCTTAGCTTCGCCGTATAACGAGGGACTGCTCAAGGCAAAAAATTATATTCTCAATATCATTGATACAAGAAAATAATAATATAATTGTTGGATTTATGACCTTAATATTTTGAGATGCGGGTATGGCGGAGTTGGCAGATACGCCGGATTTAGGTAACGTCACCTCGGTGTAACAATTGAATAACAGATAAATATCGGGTTTTGCAACCTGATTTTTATAAAACGCGCCTGTGGTGGAACTGGCAGACACGCTAGATTTAGGTTCTAGTCCGCGAGGGTGCAGGTTCAAGTCCTGTCAGGCGCACCAAAGCCCCAAAAGCCTGATGAACACTGGCTTTTGGGGCTTTTCATATTACGAAAAAATTTGGCAGACGCATCAAATACAGGTAACGTTTCTTAGTAAGTGTTATACAAATAACGACTTGATTATTTGTATATAACTCACAACAAATTATGTTACAAGGTTATGCGTCTGCCAATCGTTTTTTTACGCTATAAATACGCTTTCGGTTAAGTTCCCTTCCACATCATAGCAAGCCATTGGAAGTCAAGCAAAAATCGTGATAAAAAACAAAACCGCCCGAGGTGCTGTGGTTTTGCGGCACCTCGGGTGTTTGTGGTATTTTGCGCAAAAATATCTTGACTTAATATATATATATTATATAATGGAGATAGTTTTTTAGGAACCGAATTTAATCAAAAAATGGAGGTATTGTTTATGCAAATGGAGTCCCAATATTTAGTATCCGCAAAGTCAGAGGATGCAATAGACAGATTATTCGAGTTATGGGAAGATGCCAATGATAAATATGACGACTGCTCGTTTGAGGGTTTTGCGACAGATGTGTTTGAAATAATGGAGTCGGTTATCAAAGTCGTATATGCCATGGAAAAAGAAGACAAGAAAGAAGAGTTCACTGTTGTCGGGAAATGCATGACAGACTGTGATTGTGTTGTTTTTTCAATCGAGTACAACGGTAAAAAACCCATGATCAGAGCAGCTCAGGCGGATCCCGAAATCGACGAAGATGAATACGAAGATTTCTGTGATGCTGATTATGAGGATATTCCCGAGTTATTAGAAGAAAACAAAAGTTGCACATTCAAACAGGCAATAGAAGACGATCTTCCTTTGGGCGGTTTCTTAGATGAGCCCTACGAAAGCTGGTACCAATCCATAATCAGCAAGTTATAGTCATCATTAACAGTCACCGCGAGTAAAATAATATATAGTTAATCACCCGCCTGAAACCATAATTGCAACAGACGGGTACGTTTGTATAAAAGTATTATTCTTTGGTATCGTAAAACGGGAAAGAATCCTCAATAATATAGGATGTCTCAATCTCCGAAGCGCCAAGGTTCCGGAGCATATCTTCTATCTTGCTGAAGTCTGTCCCGACAACATTGATCAAATAGCCAACCAAGTGATATAAAGGGTGGTCAAAGGGAGAATCATTATCATAATTATGCTCTGCTTCTTTCAACTTTTGCCGGAGATCATCAGCATAATCGGTGTCGGCTGACAAAATCTGTTCTGCCATGCCATGATAAATTTCGTCTCTTTGCTCACCTGTAAGATTGCCTTCTTCACCATCATCAGTAGATAAATCGTCGTAATCTATTTCTTCGTCGTCTTTAGTCAGCATTGCACCGTCATATGAATAGTGGTTTTCTTCATCAATCCATTTATCGGAGCATTCGGTATCGGCTTCGAAACAGATATCGGGGAAAGTCTTTACTATCGCTACAAAAATCGGGTCAATATATGTTAATCCGTTATCGCTGTAACCCATTGAAGTGTGATAAACTTCATCCGCAATAAAAAATCCCGCATCTTCTGTAGAATCAAATTCTACAGAAAGACCATCCTCCGTGTCCTCAAATACACAGAGTTTTTCCGATACCAACTTTTTCAGTCGCTCGCGGTATATCGCTTCACCTTCGTCCTCATATTCTACGTTAGTGTTCGGATGAACCGACTTGAAATAGTGGTTTTCCATGATTTCGAAAATCCCCGATTTTAGTGACAGTTTTTGTTCATCCGTGCAACGAAATTTGATAGTACTCATAGTTTAGTCATCGCTTTCGGTTTTAGGCTCTATGTTCTCTTGTTAGCTAATCCCATTTTCTTCGTAATACTTCACTTCTATCCTCAGATAGCAGTTATCAATATCTTTGTGAAGATGCTCAGGAGCTTCAATGATTTCAAGGGAGCTACACCTTGAAAACGTATTAGGACCAATAGATTCCACGCCCTTGGGAATGAAGATAGTTTTTAGGCTTTCGCACAATTTGAAAGCACCATCACCAAGATCGGTTAAGCCTCCCGGTAACGTAATCTGAGTTAACTTTTCACAACTCATGAATGCGTTCTCACCAATCAGAGTAACGGTCTCAGGAATAGCAAGCTTTGTAATCGCTTTACAATTATAAAATGCACGAGCCAATATTTCGGTTACCGTTTTAGGAATAATCACCTCAGATAAAGATATACATCCACCAAATACCGCCGGCGACAGTTTTTGTAAACCTTTCGGAAGAGTAACCTTTGCAAGTTGTCCACATTCATAAAAAGCATTTTTCCCTATTTCTGTCACTGAATCGGGAATAGTTATACTGACAACGGATTGACACCCACTAAACGCCCAAGGTTCTATTTTTTCTATTCCCGATGGAATAACGCATACGCTGTCCGGAAGAATCATTTCCTTTAGATTGCTACACCCACAAAATGCATATGATCCGATGGTTGTAACGCTATCCGGGATAACTATTTTTTCAATGGACTCACACCATTTGAAGGCTTCTGCTGCTATAGAATGAATTTCATCTTTTATAATCACTTCGGCATTTGTTCCGATATGATAGCACAAGGTACCTCTTATGATAATGTTACCTTGTTCATCAGCCAATCCATCGCAACCATTAAATGCAGTATCACTTATGCTCTTAATCTTTTCGGGAAGTTCGACAGTAGTCAGCTTTTTACAATCGCCAAATGCATAATCACAAATAGAGACGGGTTTTCCCGAAAGTATAACAACTTTTTCGAGGGCGACACAATTACCAAAAGCAGATTCACCGATTTCAGTTACACAACCCGGGATCGTTACAGACGTAATACCGGAGTTCATAAAAAAAGCCATTGATCCTATTTTTTTCACGCCATCCGGAATAACAATATCAGAGGCGTCCCCGTTATAGGATTTTAGCACGCCGCTTTTTGTGATAGAAAATTCACTCATAATTACATCTCCTAGCATTATTAGATTATCTTTTTTTGCTTTCGTTGTTTTACACTTAAATTATATATATATAGATATTTGAAGTCAAGCAATAATCGACATAAAACAACAAAAGTGCCCGAGGTGTTGCCTTTTTGCTGCAGCTCGGATTCCATATCTGAACAAACCCAAACAAAAACAACTCACCCGCCTGAAACCGAAATGGTAACAGGCGGGTGAACATCTTACTGTTTATATTTCTTATCCAATTTCTTTTTCTGCTTTTCGTTTTCTTTCTCCATCCAAGCGAGTACCTTATGGATGTTTTCGTAATAGTCCTTATCGGCATTGCGGTGCTTTTTCTCGATGATCGGGTCGATTCTGGAACGGATCGCTTTGCCGTCCAAGTATCCGTTCGCGAGGGTGTAGACTGTTTTGCGGTCGTATATGCCGAGGTTGACGCCGGCGCAAAAATGCTCGATACGGGCGATATAGCAGCTGACGGTTTTATAAGCCTTTGACTGTGGATTATCTGCAATCTCACGAACATTTGACGGCTGTATTTTATTAAGCTCATCAAAGGCTTCATTTTGTAATGTGTTATAAGCGTCAAGCGTATCGCGCCTGCGGTCATGTATGACATTGCGAAAATATGTGAAGCAGGAAAATCCTGCGGATACAATCGCCAATACTGCCGAGACGATTGCGATAATAAGCGATACAGTATCGGTCATCGCTTACTCAACTCCTTCAGCTTGAAATACACGCCGACATTGGCTTCAGCATCGCACCATGCGCGGTGGGCGGATTGCTGTTCAATGCCGAAGATTTGAGACAGGTATTCGAGCTTGACATTTTCCCAGCCATGCGCCTTTTGAAATTGTTTTGCGTAGCGGTAGGTGTCAAAGAACGTGTTTTCCAAACGCACGCCGGCGCGTTTCGCTGCGCGGGTGATGTAATGCAGATCAGAGCTTTTGATGTTATGCCCTACAAGAGGCAAGTCGCCGATAAAATCCGCAAAGCGGCGGATGATCTCACTGACAGGCGGCTCGTTTGCCACCATTGCGTCGGTGATGTGAGTAAGCCTTGCTATTCGCGGTACGATTCTTCTACCGGGGTTGCACAGCCAGTCCTCGCGCGCGACAACCTGTCCGTTCACGACCTTGACCGCGCCGATCTCGGTGATCAAAGCTGTCAAAGTCCGGCGCTGTCAGCTCAACAAGTTCTCGGGGCATACCATCCTCAATTTCCTCAAAGTCCATGCCGAGCAACTCAATCTGGCTCATCATCTGCGCCATCTGCTGACGGGTTCCGATCAGCTTCAATACCTTATAGCCGGTGACATTGTCCTCGTCCTCAACGGCTTCAACCTCTGTTTGCGCCGCGGCTTCGGTCTGCTGTAATGACTTTTGATAGGCTTTCGTTGCCGCCATATCCATACTCTCCATATAGCGGTCGATCAGCGCGGGCGTTTGGCTGCCGCCTGTTTGCTGAATCGTGCTCAAATCTGCGGAAGCCTGCGCAACTTTCTCACGAACGCCGTCTTGCCAGACCTTCGGCTTTGTCGAAGCGTTTAGCCACTTTTTATCAATGAATGCTTCCGACTTAAAGAGCAAATCCGCAAGCTCTCCCAAGGGTGCGGAAACGGTTTCGTAATACTGCTTGATTTCCGCGCGCCTTTGTGCCTTTCGTTCCGCCTCCATCCGATCGGTAAAGGCCTTGATCTCGGCGAGCGGCTCGTCAATCATGGCAGTAAGCTCCTTGATCTGCCCCTCCAAAATCAGGTACGGCTCCATATATATCTTTTTGATTTCCTTGCGGCGTTCATCCAGCGCTTTTTTCAGCTTGTTAAGCTTTGCCTTGTCGGCTTTGGCAAGCTTTAAATTATCCTCGGTGTAAACAAGGTTACGGTAGCTCGCTAACTGCTCAGCCAAATAGCTCTTGATCTCCTCAAAATTCTCAAAACTCGCAAACCCCGGCGACTGTCGGGTAATGATGATCATTTCGTCCATCTTACTGCCTCCATTTCGTATTTTTTACTAAAACCATTATACGATGTTGCCCACGCTATTGCAAGCAGATTGCGAGCTTTTTAGACAATAATTTTTGTAAAACTTTTGACTTTATGGTGCTGTGGTTTTGCGGCACCTCGGACGTTTTTGTCGGATTTGTGCTTGACTTGATATATGTTTAAATATATAATTGATACAGGGGTTTTCTGCGTTTCGGAGAATTCCAAATAAATCGATATTAGGAGGATCATAATGGCAGACTTTACTACTGTAATCACTGTAAAAGGAACAACGGAAGAATTATTTAACATTTTGAAACGATTGGTTGACTATACGGATAAGTCTTCCGGTAAACCGTATTTGGGATCCGTTGATGTAAGCAACAAAGATAATCAGAAGGTATTACATTTTACCGATCTCAGATTAACAGTTCCATCAAATGAAGAGATTGAAAAAGCTGCTATCAGCTTGGACGGAGCGATGGAGATCGTTGCCGCAGGACCGTACGGGAGATTCGGAATTCTTGAAGAAGTGCCTTTGTTGGAAGATCTAGCCGAGGCTGCACCTCATTGCACTTTTGTCGGTGAAATAGAAGGCTTTAACGCCGGCGGAGATCAAGAGGAAAAAGGCGAGTTGAAAAACGGTAGGTTGCACCTTTACTATATGCTGCCGCATGACGATGAGGATTGGGACGATGACGATGATGACAATTTTGATGAAGAGGATGAGATCGAATGGGACGAAGAAGCAATTTATGATCCAATCAACAAAGAATACGAGGATGAAGAATAACGTAAACGATTGATTGAGAAAACCGATTGATATGAAATAAGAATCCCCACCGCATATCTCAACAGATACGGCGGTGGGGATGTTTTGTTATATTATATGATCCACGCAGGGACATACCAGTTCTTGCGGTCGATGGGGATGAGATCGGACGCAAGGCAGACGACCGCGCCTGTTCCGATGGTTGTTTTCAGGTGCGACGTGCCGGATTCATCCGGTTCTTTCTCGATCGGTTTCAGAACGGAAAAGTTCTTTGTCGCGTTAGCCGGAGAGGTTCCCTTTTTGATCTCGATCGGGTAAACCGCGCCGTCTTGATAGATGATCAGGTCGATTTCTTTTTTGTTGCTGTCGCGGTAGAAATACAGCGGCGGACGTTTGCCTGCGTTCAAGTAGCTTTTCCATATTTCGGACACCACCCATGTCTCGAAGAAAGCGCCTGCCATCGCGCTGTTTTCCAAAACCATCGCGCTGCCCCAGCCCATCAGATGGGCGCACAGTCCGGTATCTAAAAAATACATCCGCGGCGCTTTGATGACGCGCTTGAGGGCATTGTTTGAATAGGGCTCAATCAGCCCGACGACGCCGCAGGACACGAGGATCGACAGCCACTTTTTTGCCGTCGGCGCCGAAACGCCTGCCTCCTGCGCGAGCGCTTCATAATTCACATTAGTCGCCGTCCGCGCCGCCACGATACGGATAAAATTCAGGTAGGCTGTTTCATCCGCCACCTGCTCCAAATCACGAATATCACGGCTGAGATAGGTGTCGAGATAGCTCTCAAAATACAGTTCGCGGTTGATGTTTTCGATCTCGTATAAACGCGGCATAGAGCCCTTAAAAATGCGCTCAAATACCTCCGTGACTGTTTTTGATTTTGAGTCGGCAAGGCGTTCCGTCAGCTTTGGAATGTCCACCGTAAAAGGTTCGGGATGCCGTCCGTCGATCTCGGCAGAGCTCAGTCCCAGCATCGGCACGATACCGGCGCGACCGGCGAGAGATTCGGTAACGTTCTTCATCATACGGAACATCTGTGAGCCGGTCAACCAGAAGTCGCCCGTCCGCTTGCGCTGATCTACGATGATCTTGATATAAGGAAAAAGCTGCGGCGCGTACTGTACCTCGTCAATCAGTACAGGCGGCGAATAACGCTGCAAAAACAGCTCCGGATCCGTCTGCGCCAATGCGCGAATGGTAGGGTTATCCAGACTGACGCGCTTGCGCTCCGGCTCTGCCATACGTTCCAGCAAAGTGGACTTCCCGACCTGACGCGGCCCGGTCACTAATAGCACCGGAAATGTATCGCTGATACTGCGCACGGTTTTTTCAATCGTCCGCTCATAATACATATACATCACCTCAATTTATGCAAATCTATACTTACACTTTAGATTTTACTAAAATTTTAATTTATTGTCAATATAGTTTTTGCCTTTTGTTGCGAAGAAAAACAAAAAAAGAATGGTCGGAATAAGTACGCCGCCCGAGGTGCTGTGGTTTTGCGTCACCTTGGGTGTTTTTGACTATATTCCGCAAAAATATCTTGACTTGATATATATATATATATAATGGATTCAGTGGGTACTGCCTGCTGGAAACATACTAAAAAGGAGATCATACGCTATGAAAGAATTATTGAGATTTTGGAGCTTTATTACAAACAACTGCGACGAAGAAACCGTAGAAGAGTTATTAGAGAATTATGAATTTGATGCTGACACTTTCTCCGAGAAAAAACTATCTGTACTATCAGATGAAGAAATCGATTCGCTTTTTGGAGATCTTATAGGTCTTTACATGGATGCTTCAGGCACAGATAACCTAGGAGATGTTTACGAGGTGCTGGTTACAGAAGTGAATATGAGCGAAGAACGAGCAAGCAAGTTACTTTCCTAATTCAAATGCTGCCCGAGGTGCTGAGGTTTTGCGGCACCTCGGGTATTTTTGTCGATTTTTGCTTGACTTGGTATATGTATAAATATATAATTGTTACAGGAGTTTACCAAGGTGATTCAGATAAACTCCGCATAATTATTTCGTATCGTCAGGAGGTAAACTATGTCAGCAGATTTAAACACAGAAATAACTATGAAAGGTACCGAGGAAGAATTGTTCTCCCTTGTAAAAGTGATTCAATCTTTTGAGACTGAAAAGTATGAACAGTATAATACGAAACATGATTGTGGTTATATCGAGTTTTGCAGAATCATAGAAGGAGAAGCCGATTTTAGCAAAACACAATCGAACGGAAAATCTCTCGAAGAACTATCAGATGAGGATATTCACTCGCTGATTTCAAAAGCAAATGGCGAAATCAGAATATTAGCGAGTGGTCCGTACGGTGTATTTTTTAATATATCTGAGGTTGAACTCTTTCAAGAGATGGCATGTGCTGCTCCTACAGCGTATTTTAACGGCTTTTCTTCCGGATTTGTGACGGGTGCAGATGTATCACTTACCGGAGAACTCAAGGAAGGCATACTGTATTTAACAGAATATAATATGCCTGATGAAGCGATCCCGGAAATATATGCAGATGAAATAAAGAAGGTATTGCCGCGTTCTGAATTTTGTTCCTTGTTCAAGGTAAATGAAGATGAGTTCGACGACGAGTGTTACCGCGATTTTATTATGGATACAAGCTATGAGGGTTTTCCTGAACTCGACTATGAGGTATTTCTCGACTATTGCGACGCATCTGAAATAGACGAAGAAGAGTACGAAAAAGCAATTGAAATACTTCACAGCAAGAAGATCATTGAAATGGATGATTTCAGAGATAATATTGATATCAATGAATACTCCGAGCACGGCACATATGATCCTATCAAAAAGAAATACACATGGGATAATAATGAAGATAATTGAGATGAAGAAGACTGTGATGATGAAAACTAAAGCTGTCGCAAATCTCCGACATCTTGTCGAAATTTACCTGAATTGCTATTGATTATTGAATAAAAAGTTGATATAATATACAAGAGAATACAGGAAGGGACTATGGAACAGATGAAAACTGCTGCCATGGCCCTTTTTGCTTTTTGGAGGTAATCTATGGAAAGCGACGGAAAACTGCGTTTACTGAGACTTTTGGAGATATTGCAAACCGAGAGCGACGAACAGCACCCGATTTCGATCGCGGAAATCACGGAGATGATGAAAGAACGCTGGGGACTTGACGCGTATCGCATTACGGTTCAAAAGGATATTGAGGCGCTGCGGACGGCAGGATATGAGATCGAAACCATTCGCACCACGCAAAACCGCTATTACCTTACCTCCCGACCCTTTGAGCTGCCGGAGTTGAAGCTCCTGCTGGACGCGGTGGAGTCGTCGAAGTTCATCACACAGAAAAAGAGCCGTATTCTGGCTTCAAAGCTTCTGACGCTGACCAGCCGACACAATGCGGCGGGACTCAAGCGCAATATCTCGATCGCCGACCGCATCAAGCCGAAGAATGAGCACATCTATTATTTTATCGACGCGATCAATGAGGCGATCAATACCAAGCGTAAAATATCCTTCCGCTACTTTGCCTATACGCCTGCAAAAAAGAAAGCGCTCAAAAATGACGGTATTTACTATATTCTAAGCCCCTATACGCTGACATGGAACGGCGATTGCTATTATGTTGTCGGCTGGTCGGATAAGCACGGTAAGGTCGCTACCTTCCGCGTGGATCGCATTTTTGAAACGCCGAGGATTTTGCCCGATAAAGCTGTCCCCCGACCGAAGGATTACAGCATTGCTGACTTCGCGGAAAAAGCGTTTCAGCTATTTGACGCAGACCGCACCGAGGTAACGCTGCTGTGCGACGCGGCTGCGATGAACTCTGTTATGGATCACTTCGGAGATCATGCCAAAACAACGCCTGTTGATGACAACACCTTCCGCCTTGTTGCAGAGGTCTCCCTCAGCCCGACCTTCTTCGCGTGGGTGTTCCAGTTCGGCGGTAAGGTCAAAATCCTTGAGCCGGAAGAAGCAATTGAGAAGTATCAGGAAATGATTCAGGCAGGAAGGAAAATACTACAATAAATTTAATAAGTCATTAAATGATAATATTTATCACAAAGGAGTTCCTATGAAATTTATCCATTTATCCGACCTTCATATCGGCAAACGCGTCAATGAGTTTTCGATGATCGAGGATCAGGAATATATCTTAAAACAAATACTGAAAATCATTGACGACGAAGCGCCCGACGGCGTGATCATTGCCGGCGATGTTTATGACAAGTCCGTGCCGTCCGCCGAGGCGGTCGAGCTGTTTGACGATTTCATCGTGCGGCTTTCCAAGCGAGATCTGCCGGTGTATATCATCAGCGGCAACCACGACTCACCCGAACGGCTGGCGTTCGGCAACCGCCTTATGGCGTCAAGCGGCATTCATTTTTCATCGGTTTACAACGGAAAAACCGAGCGCTTTGAGCTGGCAGACGAATACGGAACGACGGCGATCTATATGCTGCCATTTGTTAAGCCGTCGCACATCAGGCGCTTTTATCCCGACGACAAAATCGAGTCCTACACCGATGCGATCGAGGTCGCTGTGCGTGAGATGCACATCAACCGAGACGATCGAAATATTATCATCACCCACCAGTTTGTCACAGGCGCGGAACGCTCTGATTCCGAGGATATCTCCGTCGGCGGCACTGATAATGTGGATGCTTCTGCCTTTGACAGCTTTGATTACGTCGCGCTCGGTCATATCCACCGTCCGCAAAATGTCGGAAGCGAAACCATCCGATACTGCGGCTCGCCGCTGAAATACTCCTTCTCCGAGTCTCCCTACGAGAAGTCTGTGACCGTAGTGGAACTGAAAGAAAAGGGAAATACGTCGGTGCGCACCGTTCCGCTCACTCCCATGAGAGATATGGTCGAGCTGAAGGGCACGTATGAAGAACTGACCTTAAAGAGCTTTTACGAAAACACCTCCTACCGCGAGGACTATGTACATATCACGCTGACCGACGAAGAGGATATTCCCGACGTGGTGCAAAAGCTGCGAGTCATTTACCGCAACCTGATGAAGCTGGATTACGACAACAAGCGCACGCGTAATCAGACGGAAATCAACGGCGCGGAGGACGTAGCGGTAAAAACACCGCTCGAATTGTTCGCGGAATTCTATGAGCAGCAAAACGGCGCGGAAATGTCTGACGAGCAGGCAAAGTATATGGAAGCGCTGATCGAGAAAATTTGGGAGGAACAGGCATGAGACCGATAAAATTAGTGATGTCCGCATTCGGACCCTATGCATGCGTAACAACGTTGGAGCTTGACAAGCTCGGCACAAAGGGGTTGTATCTGATCACAGGCGACACAGGCGCGGGTAAAACAACGATTTTTGACGCCATCACCTTTGCGCTCTACGGCGAGGCGAGCGGCGACAACCGTAACGCGGATATGTTCCGCTCCAAATATGCCGATCCCGATACCCCGACCGAGGTAGAGCTGACCTTTGAATACAACGGCAAGGAATACTATGTCAAGCGCAATCCGGCCTATCTTCGTCCTAAAACACGAGGCGAGGGCTTCACCTCAAAAGCCGCCGACGCCGAGCTGCATTATCCCGATGGCAGGGTAGTGTCAAAGTTGAGGGACGTCAACAATGCAATCGTGGAAATCATGGGCATCGACCGTAATCAGTTTACGCGCATCGCCATGATCGCGCAGGGGGATTTTTTGAAGCTGCTGCTGGCTTCCACCGACGAGCGAAAAAAGATTTTCCAAAAGCTGTTCCATACGAAGAATTATTACTTCCTTCAAGAGAGCCTGAAAGCACAGTCCGGCAGTCTTGCCAAGGACTATGAAAAGGCGTCCGACAGCATCAGGCAGTACATCGGCGGCATTCTCTGCGAGGACGATAACCCGCTTTCCGTCAGCGTTCGCAAAGCGATGAACGGCGAAATGACGACCGAGGACGTCACTGAGCTGCTTTACAAGCTGATTAAAGAGGACGCCGATGCAAAGGAAAAATTAACCGCGGACATCGACAAAAAGGAACTGAAAATCAAGGAGCTGACCGCCCTGATCGCCAAGGCGGAGGAGCAGAAAAAAGCGGAGACCTCGCTGAAAAACTCCGAAGAAAAGCTGGACGAGGTGACGGAAAAGCTCGGGGAGGCAAAAGCGGCAATGGAAGCCGCCAACGAGAAAAAGCCGCAGATCACCGAGCTCGGCGAAAAGATATCAGCGCTCAAAAACGAGCTTCCGCTTTATGACGAGCTGGAAGCCAAAAAGAAAAACCTCGATGCGATAATCAAAAGTATCACAGACAGTACCGGTAAGCTCGCCGCCGAAAAGGAGAAGGCAGAAAAACTAAAAGCGGAAATCCAAGCCTTAAAAGAAGAGTTGCAGACGCTCGGCAAAGCGGAAGAAGAAAAGCTAAAAGCCGAGCACCAAAAGGAAGCGCTGGCAAAAGAGCAGACCGCTCTCAGCGAGCTTCAAACCCGGCTGTCGGGGCTGAAGAGTCTGGAAGTACAGCTTGCCGACAAGCAGGCGGATTATAAGCAAAAATCCGAAAGCGCCGAGGAAATGCGCAAAATATACGAAGCGAACAACAAGGCGTATCTGGACGAGCAGGCAGGCATTTTAGCCGAAACGCTGACAGACGGCGAGCCGTGCCCCGTATGCGGTTCTACGCACCATCCCTCACCTGCCGTAAAATCCGCCGCCGCTCCGACCAAGGCAGCGCTCGACAAAAGCAAAAAGGCAGCCGAAGCCGCCGAAAAGGAAGCCGCAGCCGCAAGCGAGACAGCAAAAGCGACGATCGCTGCCATTGCCGAAAAGAAGAGCTACATTCAGCAAAGCGCGGAGAAAATCATCACCGTAGATTCGTTTGATGAGATTTCCGTGGCTCTTACAGCAAAGAAGCAGGAGCTTGAATCCGCATTGGATGAGAATCGGCGCGTTATGCTGAAAGTGACCGCGCAGGTCAGCAGGAAGCAACAGCTCGACAATCTGATTCCGACAAAAGAGAAAGAAATCGACAGCGTTCAAACACATATCACCGAGATTGAAAAAACGCTCGCAGCGTTGAATTCTTCCAAAGAATCCGAGATAAAACAAATTGAAGCGACAAAAGAAAAGCTGAGATTTGAAGATAAAGCTGCACTTGAAAAAGAAATCACAGCGCTGACTGCACAAAAAACAGCGCTGGAAACAGCAATAGAAAATGCCGTTAAGGATTATAATATCTGTGACAAGGAGGTTGCCGAGATCAAGTCGGCGATCGAGGAAACAAAGAAGCTTTTGCAGGATAAAGACCAATGTGACATCGAGAGCGAAAAGCAACGCTTGTCTGAATTGGCAGAACAGAAAAACGCCATGGCGAAGAAGCTGCAAAGCATTGTTGTACGTCTTGCGACAAATACCCCGATACAAAAACGCATACAGGAAAAATCTGAGGAAGTTTCCAACATCGAAAAGCAGTGGACGATGTTCAAAGCGCTGTCTAACACTGCCAACGGCAGTATCAGCGGCAAGGCAAAGATAATGCTTGAAACATATATTCAGATGACCTATTTTGACCGCATTATCGCGCGCGCCAACACCCGTCTAATAATCATGACGGACGCTCAGTATGAGCTCAAACGCCGCGTAGAATCCGACAACAAACGCAGCCAGAGCGGACTCGACCTCGACGTCATCGACCATCACAACGGCAGCGAACGCAGCGTCAAAACCCTCTCGGGCGGCGAATCGTTTAAGGCATCGCTGGCGCTGGCGCTCGGCTTATCAGACGAGATACAAAGCTCCGCCGGCGGAATCAGATTGGACACCATGTTTGTAGACGAGGGCTTCGGCTCTCTCGACGAGGAATCATTACAACAGGCAATCCGTGCCTTGACAGGCTTGACCGAGGGTAACCGTCTGGTGGCGATCATCTCCCACGTAGGTGAACTGAAAGACCGAATCGAGAACCAGATCATCGTCAAAAAGGACAGATTGGGCGGCAGCAAAGCGGAAATCAGTATTTCATAAATTCGGAACGGAGGAAGCAAAAATGACCTGTCCGAGATGCGGAACAGAAACAAACGACTGGCCTTGCCCGAACTGCGGCTTTCCCGTGATTCGGAGATATGCAATTAAAGACGAAAAAAAGAGAGCAGCCGTTTGCAAAAGCAGCCCTGCTAAGAAAAGAAAACCAATATAAAACAACTCACCCGCCTGAAACCTTGCTGGTAACAGGCGGGTAGTTTTATGCATTTATTCTATTTCTTTAGACTGTTTACATATGCAATTATTTTTTTGCTGCTGAATTGTTCTGCGCATTTCAGGAATAATTCAATATCTTCTTCTGAAAGCTCCTTGTCGCCAATAAGCGTTTTGAGTTTGTCCGGATCATCCAACATAATATAGATACCGGCATCATCGTAAAAATCATCGCTAAAGCTCATTGTTATTCTCCCCTTCGTATTTGGATTATGATTAGTTTTAATGTTAGTTTTCCCTTATACTTCCATCAAAAATGCAATCGTTTCTCGGTCAAACTCGAAGTTTTCGCTTAAAATATAATACATGGTTTCATAGTCACCGCCACCCGGTCCGTTGACAACGATGTAAACCAGATATTGCATCAAATTATTGAGACCGTTCTGATCAAGTTTATCTAAATTAGAATCTTCCAATTCACCAATATCAAATTCATTCTCTTCAATTGCTTGCTCAATTGAATTTTGATTGCAGGTTTGATTGACATACTCCCAGAATTTCTTAATCGTTTCCTTTTTGATTTCAACCATAATTGTTCCTCCTGAGTAAAACTGAAATTTGCAATTACCACTATCAATTATATATATATTAAAAGTCAAGAGTTTTTTAGTTGTTTTGTTGTGTAAATATAAGAAACACACTCTTCCACCGAGGTGACGTTACCATTAGGTTCTTGTGCCAATGGTGTGCAGGTTCAAGTCCTGTCGCCCGCACCAAATTTTAAGGGTACCCAAAGGGTGCCCTTAAAATTTTGCGAAAAAGGCAACATATGTTACCTGCACCAAAGGGAAAAGCAGGTAAAAGGACTTGAAGGCGAGCAATCAGAAAACCATCGATGAAATCGTCACGCTCGCAAAGAGCAATCAACTCTGTCTGCTTTTCAAATATTTTCTCAACCTCGGTGCTTTGTTCAATATCATATGGGTGTATATTTCCGAAGTATAGTGTCAATTGTTGTTTCTTAAAAAATATACACGTTTTCTGTTGAAATTATCATAAATTTTGTTATAATTAAAAATAGCGGGTTGGATAAGGCTCTTTAAGAAAAAAACAATTGCGAAGAGGTAAAAAGGGCAGAACACAAGTCCTTGTTTAACGCGGTATATGAGGACATTTTTGAAAAATCAAAAGCCTTGAATCATATATTAAAGAATACAATAGAGCAGGATCAGGATTATCCCGGACAGATATGGAAAAAGAAGGTCCCGCTGATAGTTACAAATGCAATAGCGCTTTTATTAGTGCTTTCAGGCATTGAATTTCTTGTTTTTAAAATAATAAATATAAAATAAGGAGTGAAAACATTATGGCAAAAACATGTGCTATTTGTGGAGCGAAAATCGGTTTTCTCGGCGGAGAGAAACTTCAAGGAGACGGTTCCAGAATCTGCGATAACTGTTTGTCTATCGTTCCGAAACCTTTTAAGTATTCGTTTTTAATCCACAGCACGAAAGACGATTATGAAGCGATGAAGCAGTTTGTAGAGGCACAGGCGTATTACGCAAAGCAATTTGCGGAATTTGAAGCGGTTACCTCCGAACAGGGATTTAAACGCAAAAGTTATTCATACGCGGGAGTATCCGTAGATTATATCCACGGCATCATCCGTTTACAGGACGGTATCAGCTCATGCATTTATCTGTCGTTTGAACAAGTCTTGGACTACGGTTTCAATTTTGAGCCTGAGGAGCTGAAAGAGGGTCTGTTATCGACAAAAGTTAAAGGAAAGTGCAACGGTTATATCGTATACGCAAACCCCTTCATTGTTCTGAATCTTTTCAGCAAGTCGGAAAAAGCAAAAGCGAAAAAGAGGAAAGGATTGTTCCACGACACTGTTTTGTGGGAGTTTCCGGAGAATATGTCGTACATATACAGTACCTTCGTGGTATGCGCCAATACTTTTTCGCTTTATATCAACGATGATATAGATTACAACAGAAAATTAGAGGAAGCGCTTGTCCTGTTTAAGATAAGAAATAGAAAGAAAATAGATATGGAAAAAGTCGATGAAATGGCTATAAAGCTCAAATTAAATGAGCTTAACAACGGAAACAGAGAGATGTATCGCAGGATATGTGAAGCGTACCGTATCTTAACTAAAAATATAGACGGTATCGTAGAGTCGAGATTCAATATGAATGTAGGGGATTTCGATAAGATTGACGCAGTAATGGATCAGATAGGATCGTAAAACGAATAAGCGTATGTTACCTGCAAAAACAAAACAGCCCGGTTTTATCGGGCTGTTTTTATATTTGAGCGAAAAAGCTATTTCGTAAATCATTTAAGAAAGATAAATCGCGGTTGCCAATATGATTGATTCGTGCTAAAATATAATCATAAATCACGAAGGATAGTGTTATGAGCAACGGATTCGGTTTTTTCATGTAGATAAAGAGATTGGAAAACGATAACCAATAACGCTGTAAAGGAGCAAATACTATGAGCAAGAATCAATTTGACTGGATACCTTTTTATGAAGAGTTTGCGGACAAGCTGCTTGCGTACAAAGACAATCGGCAGGAACTGATTGAAAAAATAAAGCAGGTTTATGAGAATACCGGAATTAAACTGCCGACTATTGATAGAGATAAAGAAGGAAATAATATCCTTGTTGATATTGATCCATTTACAGTATTTGGATTATTTAATAAACAACTTACTGAAAAGAACAGAATAAAACTTATTTCTGAATTCAAGGGGTTGTTTGATATAAAAGCGGCTGTTCCTATGGCTTTTGACGGAATACCCGTGTTAAGTCCACTAAAATCTACTTTTTTCTATTTTATGGATAACAGAGGGGAATCGGATATACAAAACCTCTGGTCAATTTTTGAATTAGCACTTATTTTATCAAAAAATGATACAAAAGAAAACAGAGAAAAACTCATTTCCGTTTTTAATACAGTTAGAGATCAAAAAGGTGTAAAATGGAATTTATCAATGGGCTTATACTGGATTCGCCCTAATAGATTTATTAATTTGGATTCACGCAACAGGTGGTTTATAAAGAATAACGATAGCTTACCTGAGTCAATTACAACAACAGTAAAAAATCTGCGTGATACTCCGAAGGCAGAAGTATATTTAAAACTTTGCGATGATTGCATTGCTTATATTCAATCTGACAAATGTTCCTATAAATCATTAGCAGATTTTTCTTGTAGTGCGTGGAGTGTATCCAAGCAAGATGCTGAATATGAGAAGCTTTCTGA
>CADBXH010000038.1 GCA_902798605.1 uncultured Ruminococcus sp.
GCTGTTGGCTTTCAATTTGCCTGTATCAATCCCGATCTGGCAGGCTGTTATCGGAAGCGTTGTCGCGATAATCGTTGTTAAACAGCTGTTCGGCGGTATCGGCCAGAACTTTGCAAACCCCGCCATCACAGCGCGAATCATTATGCTCGTCGCGTTCTCGGGCGCAATGACAAACTGGACAAATCCTGTCGGTATGCCCGACACGGCAACCACGGCGACTCCTCTCGCCGCTGTCGCTAAGGGTATCTCGACGCCGTCTTATCAGGATCTGTTCCTCGGCTATCACGCCGGCTCGCTCGGTGAGACCTGCGCGCTCGCGCTTATCCTCGGCGGAATATACCTGCTCATAAGAAGAGTGATAAGCTGGCACACACCCGTGGCGTTCATCGGGACCGTGGCGATTATGTCGCTTATCTGCGGCAAGGACGTGCTCACTCAGCTGTTCTCGGGCGGACTGATGCTCGGCGCATTCTTTATGGCGACCGACTACTCGACTACTCCCTCCACTAAGTGGGGAAAAATCATATTCGGCGTAGGATGCGGACTTATAACTATCCTGATCCGCTTCTGGGGCAACTATCCCGAGGGCGTGAGCTTCTCGATTTTGATTATGAACATCCTCACGCCGTTCATCTCCAAGCTTACGCGCTCCAAGCCTTTGACGGGAGGTGGTAAGCAGTGAAGGATATAATCAAGCCTATCGCGGTGCTCGCTGGTATCTGCCTTGTTGTTACCGCACTGCTCGCCTACATCAACTTTGTGACCTCGCCGATCATTTCGGCGGCAGAGGAAAAGGCTGCCGAGGAAGCTCGCGCCGAGGTGCTCAGCGAAGCCGACAGCTTTGAAAAGCTCGACACGGAGCTCCCCGAAGGCGTAATTGACGCGTATAAAGCGGCCAACGGCACAGGCTATGTGTTTACGGTTTCATCAAAGGGCTACGGCGGAGAGATACAGCTGATATGCGGTATCAAGTCCGACGGCAGCATTGAGGCGGTCAAAACCCTCAAGCACAGCGAAACAAGCGGTATCGGCTCAAAGGTCGTTGATAACAACTCGAACTACCGCGAAAACTACTACGGAAAAACAGAAGATAACTACGAAAGCGTTGACGCCTTAACAGGCGCGACGATCTCTTCAAAGGCTTACAAAAAAGCGATCGGAACCGTTTTTGAAGCATATGATACGGTAAAGGAGGCGAAGTAATGAACACACTGAATAATTTTTCTAAGGGTATAATCAAAGAGAACCCTGTTCTGGTGCTCGTGCTCGGAACTTGCCCATCGTTATCTCGGCGCTGCGCAAGGTCATCCCCGACAAGGTGCGCATCCCCTGCTACATCGTGCTCATCGCGGGCTTTGTCACCGCGGTACAGATGCTCGTAAAGGCGTTCGCGCCGGCACTTGACGCTTCGCTTGGAATTTATCTTCCGCTCATTGTTGTTAACTGCATCATCTTAGGCAGAGCGGAAATGTTCGCAAACAAAAACAAGGTTTGGGATTCCGCCGTTGACGGCTTAGGTATGGGCGTAGGATTCACCCTTGCGCTCGTGCTGATGGCAACCATCCGCGAGGTATTCGGCAACGGAACCTTTATGGGTATAGAAATCCCGATTCTCCACGATAATAATATCTCTATCCTGACAATGGCTCCCGGCGGATTCTTTGTTTTCGGACTGCTCATCGCGGCGGTCAACAAGTTCTCCGCAAACAAGCCAAAGAAGAAGGAATTCGGCTGTGCGGGCTGCCCGTCGGCTGAGCTCTGCGGCAAAGCAGGCTGCAACTCCGGCAAAAAGGAGGCGGCTGTAAATGACTAAGCTTATCATCATACTGCTTTCCGCGGTATTTATCAACAACTATGTGCTGTCAAAGTTTTTGGGTATTTGTCCGTTTTTGGGCGTATCCAAAAAGCTCGACTCCGCAACGGGTATGAGCCTTGCGGTAATATTCGTAATGCTGCTCGCGACTGCCGCTACTTACCCGATCCAATTCTATCTGCTTGAGCCGAACAACCTCGGTTATTTGCAGACTATCGTGTTCATCCTCGTGATCGCCGCGCTGGTACAGCTGGTTGAGATCGTGCTCAAAAGATATATTCCCTCGCTGCACCAGAGCCTCGGCGTTTATCTGCCGCTTATCACCACAAACTGCGCGGTTTTGGGCGTTACTATCCTCAATGTGCAGGATTTCCCCGTGACCGAAACGACCTCGTTCTGGTGGGGCTTTACTCAATCAATGGTCAATTCGCTCGGAAGCGGCCTGGGCTTCTTCCTTGCAATGGTAATGTTCTCGGGCGTGCGCTCCGTGATAGAGGGCTGCGATGTTCCCAAGAGCTTCAAAGGACTGCCGATCACCCTCGTGGCGGCGGCGATAACATCACTCTCGTTCCTCGGCTTCGGCGGAGTTATCGAGAACCTGTTCGCTGCTTAAGGAGGTGCCGTAATGAATGATATTCTAAACGCGTTACTTACCGCGGCGATCCCCGTAGTTATCATCGGCGTTATCTGCGCCGGCGTGCTTGTTATCGCTTCTAAAATCATGGCGGTAAAAGAGGACGAACGGTTCCCGAAAGTAAGGGAATGTCTGCCCGGAGCAAACTGCGGAGCCTGCGGCTTTGCCGGCTGTGACGGCTACGCAAAGGCTTTATGTGAGGACGAAAGCACACCGACCAACCTATGTATCCCCGGCGCCGACGCCGTTGCAAAACAGCTCAGCGAGGTGCTTGGAGTTGAGTTTGAAGATGTTATTGAGCAGGTGGCAGTAGTTCATTGCTCGGGCGACTGTGACCACACTCAGGACAAGGTCGACTATCAGGGTATAGAAAGCTGCGCCGCCGCAAAACTTATGTACGGCGGAAAGGGCAGCTGCACCTACGGATGTCTCGGGCTCGGCGACTGCCAATCTGTCTGTCCGCACGACGCGATCTGCATAGAAAACGGTATCGCGAGGATAAATCCGCGCAACTGTGTCGGCTGCGGAATGTGCGCAAAGACCTGCCCGAACCATCTTATCACCCTCGTTGCCGATGTTGAGCGCGTGGTGGTTGCCTGCGCCAACAAGGACAAGGGCGCTGCTACCAGAAAAGTTTGCTCACGCGGATGTATCGGCTGCAGAAAATGCGTTAAGGTGTGTCCGTTAGAGGCGATCAAGGTCGTTGACAACGTGGCGGTTATCAACTACGACAAATGCCACGACTGTCCCGACTTTGGCGTCTGCGCCAAGAGCTGCACCACAGGCTGCATAGTCCTCACGGATTTGAGCGGTATGCACCGATTCAAATGAAGTTATGAGTTAAGAGTTGTGAGTTAAGAGTTAATTAACAACATAAATATGCGTAAAAATAAAAGCTTCACCAATGCCTTAAAGCGTTGGTGAAGCTTTTAAAATGACTCATAACTCTTAACTCATAACTCACGACTCTTATCATACGCCTGCCTTACCGCTATCGCTAACTGATCGGCGCAGGAGGTAGACTTCATACCGCAGGTGTTACCCTTTAGCTTGCTCTCTATTTCCCCGACCGTCATACCGTCGCAGAGCTTTGAGATAGCCTTTAGATTGCCGTTGCAGCCGCCTAAAAAGCTGATGTCCGTCACAACGTCGCCGTTGAGCGTAAAATTGATCTCCATCGGGCAGACTCCCCTTGTTTTGTACTTGTATGCTGACATATTTATTCTCCGTCCTTATTCATTTATTTAACAATATTATGCGAGACTATTTGGCTTTTGTCAAGTCAATTTTTTCATAAAAAAGCGGCGACCCCGAAAGGTCGCCGCTGAATTATTTATCGCAATCAAGCTTCTTTCTTTGCTTCGAGGAACTTGTAAACGCCTGCAGCAACAGCCGCGCCTACGAGCGGACCAACGATGAATACCCAAAGAACGCCCATGGGAGCCGCGTTGCCCTGCATAAGAGCTACCAAAGCGGGACCGAAGCTGCGAGCCGGGTTGACCGATGTGCCTGTAAGGCCGATGCCGAGGATGTGTACGAGTGTGAGTGTGAGACCGATAACGAGTCCGCCGAACGAACCGTGGCCTGCCTTCTTTGATGTAACGCCGAGGATGGTGAGTACGAATACGAATGTAAGGAAGCACTCAACAATAAGACCGGCAATAGCGCTCTCGTGCACGCCTGCAAGACCGTTGCATCCAAATCCTGCAAGCTGACCCTCAACGGGGCTGGTCATATCCGGAACCTTGCCGAGGCCGAAGATAGCAGCCAGCACGCCTGCGCCCGCAAAAGCGCCGAGGCACTGGGAGATGATGTAGCCGAAGAAATCGCCTACCGACATACCGCCCGAGATCAAAACGCCCAAAGAAACGGCGGGATTGATGTGGCAGCCCGAGATATTGCCTACGCAGTAAGCCATACCTACGATAACGAGACCGAACGCCAAAGCGGTAAGGATGTAGCCGCAGCCGTTTTTAGCGTCGCAGCCGACGAGCATTGCGGTTCCGCAGCCCAATACTACAAGAACCATTGTGCCGATAAACTCGGCAATGTACTTTTTAACAGAACTCATTTATGTTCCTCCTTCTTTTTTTTATAGGCAGCACCGCCTATAATTCTTCTATTACAATATAACACAAAAGAAGGTTTATTGCAAGTGATTTTGCACAAATTTTCTGTAACCTTTTATTACAATTAATTCACAAACAACATAAATCGCAGCTTTTTTATTTGCACCAAATCAATTCGGTAAAAAACTGCTCGTACATATCGTCCCAGCCGTCTATAGGGTTCACTCCGCCGCCGTTTACGCTCCGCAGCTTTGCGTCGTTTTGAGTCTGTCCCGCGGCAAAAAGCTCGCCCGCAGTGATTTGATACCCTTTTTCTCTGCACAAGGCGCAAAAATCTTCAACGGGGTTTTCGCTGTCACGCGTTTTAATAAGCTCTGATTTTAATTGAGCGTCGGCTCGCGCCGCCGCTAATAATCTTTCAAGCTCCTGTTCGATCATAAAAATCTCCTTAATAATCAGAATATTTCCGGCTTGCTTAACAATGTAGGGGCGTACCCGCGTGTCCGCCCGTGAATCAAGGCAAACTTCGCTGTTATCTGCAGGCGGACACATAGATCCGCCCCTACGAATTCAACCATAAGTAAATATAAACAACAAAAAAGACCGCTCATCGCGAACGGTCTTTGGTGCGCTATTATTCAATGGAGTTGTCAAGATACTCCATAAGCTCCTCGTCATCCTTCTTTTGCTTATCCTTAACGATAAAGAAAGCGGTAAGAGCTGCCGAAAGAGCTGCAACTAACGATACAACTCCGATAATGATCATTAATCTTTTGTTTTTCATAGTGACGACCTCCAAATAATTTTACTAAATAAATATCTATATATATTCTAAACAATTTTTTGTAAAAAGTCAACAGAAAAACAAAAAAAGCAGAGAAAAACTCTGCTTTTATCTTGTTAGAATCATTGATTAATCTTACGCGGAAGCGTTCAGACGCTTCTGAAGTGAAGATTTGCTTCTTGCAGCGGTATTCTTGTGAAGAATTCCCTTGGCAACAGCCTGGTCAATTTTCTTGATAGCAAGACGAACTGCCTCCTGCTTGTTGTCAGCATTTGTGTCAACAGCATAGTAAGCCTTTTTGATTGCTGTTCTGAGAGCTGACCTTGTAGCCTTGTTACGAGCTGTTTTTGTAGCAATAACCTTAACGCGCTTTTTTGCAGATTTAATGTTGGGCATTGTCCCACCTCCTTGATTTTATCGTCATACAGGTGATATTTTAGCATATATAGCGCCAAAAATCAAGTATTTTTTTTAAAAATTTGAGTTTTCGGGATTTTTAAAAATCTATGTCTATATATTGTGCCAATTACTAAATACTAATCTATATGCAGATCATTCCTCGGGTTCATCACTATTGTTTTGAGCCGAGTTTTTTCTTGACCGCCACCAGATGTAGAGGATCACTGCCAAAAATATGATCAGCATACCCCTGAAAATATATCCCGGCACGCCCTCAAAAACCTCAAGTCCGCCGAACGAGCGCAACCCGTACCATATCGTAAGAATAACAAAAAACACTGAGAGCAGATATCCGAACACCCCGTACTTTCTGCCGACAAAAAACATCAGCACGGCGAGCGCTGCCCACAAAAACACATACGCGTACTGCATAAACTGAGTCATTGCTTTGTTCCCCTCGTATTATACTATTTAAAATATACATCTATTTTAGCGTGTAAGCCTAAAAAAAGCAAGTCCAATGTGACAACAAGGTGAAACTTTTTAAAAACAGGAAATATTTTTGACAAAAGTCTTGACTTTTTCTGACTTTAGTATTATAGTAAGAACATAGCGATTAGCACTCGACTATATAGAGTGCTAAAACGAATAAGAGGTGAGAAAAATGGAGCCCGCCGCAAGAAAACAAAAAATACTCGCGGCTATTGTTGAAAGCTATATCGAAAGCGGAGAGCCGGTCGGATCAAAATCGCTGATCTCCGAAACGGGACTCAACGTCTCCTCGGCAACGGTCCGTAACGATATGGCTGAGCTGACAAGCTTGGGCTACATTATTCAGCCGCACACCTCCGCAGGCAGGATCCCTACCGCGCTCGGATACAGATATTATGTTGACAACATAATGCAGGTCACTCCGATTTCGGGTCAGGGTCGTCAATACATTACGGAACAGCTCCGAAAAAACGGCGACTCGCCCGAAAGCATTTTGCAGGGCGCTGCCGATATACTGAGCAAGCTGACCTCTCAGACGGCGGTATCTACCACCCCGAGCGGAGAGAACAGCAGGATCCGTAACCTGAGCTTTGTGCAAACCGGCGCTCACTCGGCAATGGTTATCTTGATCGCCTCGAACGGCACCATCAAAACAAAGCTATTCCGCTGTGAGTTCCTCATAACCCCCGAGCTGCTCGGAATATTTGACAAAGCACTCAACGAGATCTTTACCGGCGTAAAGCTCAGCTCGGTAAATCAGCCGTTCATCCAGACGGCGGCGGTGAGGTTCGGCGAAATGTCGCTTTTGATGCCGTCGGCACTGATGGCGATAAAGGACGCCGCCGAGCAGGCGATAACCGTAAGCGTCTGCCAAAGCGGCAGAGGCAAGCTCGCCTTTGCTTCCGATGTGAACTTTCAGTCGGCGCGCAGGGTGATTGAGTTCCTTAATAACTCACACGACCTCGCCAAAACGCTCGAAAAATCTCCGCAGCACCCCGCGGTATCTATCGGAAAAGAAAACAGCCGCGTTGAACTTGCTAACAACTCCCTGATCACGGCGCGATACAAAATCGACGGAAATCCGTCGGGAGTAGTCGCACTGATAACCCCGCTGAGGACCGACTACGCGAGAAACCTTTCGGTTTTGGAATGTGTAGCCGACTGTGCGGGAGAATTGATCGAGGAGCTTATCGATATATAACCCAAGAGGAGGATATAAAATGGCAAAGAAAAAAGAACCCGACACCAAGGCTGCCGAAGCTGCTGAGGAAAAGGCAGAAGAAGCCGAAACCGAAGCCGCTGAGGAAGCTGCCGAGGAAGCCGTTGATGAAAAAGACGCTAAGATCGCGGAGCTTGAAGAACAGCTCGCCGCGGAAAAGGACAAATATATGCGCCTTGCCGCCGAGTATGACAACTACCGAAAGCGCACCGCGAACGAAAAGCTCTCGCTCTATGACGACGCACAGAGATCTTGCCTGTCGCGGACAGCGTAAGGATGGCTCTCGACAATCTTAAAGAAGCCGACCCCGAGATATTAAAGGGCGTTGAGCTTATATCGGGACAGCTCGGCAAAAGCTTTGACAAGCTGAAGATCGAGCAGTACGGCAAGGTCGGCGACGAGTTCGACCCCAACTTACACAATGCAGTGTCGATGGTAGACAGCGATGAGCTTGAATCAAATCAAATCGCGCAGGTCTTCCAGACAGGCTATAAAATCGGCGACAAGATCATTCGCCACGCTATGGTACAAGTGGTAAATTGACAACAACGTTGTCATCCTGAGCGAAGCGAAGGATCTCATTGATCAAGCATGATCTTACAGAGATTCCGAGTTTCGGTCAAAAAGACAGCTTACAATACAAATAAAAATAAAATCAAAAAATATCGGAGGAATCAATTATGGCAAAGACAATAGGTATAGATTTAGGTACAACAAATTCATGCGTTGCAGTTATCGAGGGCGGCGAGCCCGTAGTTATCGCGAACGCCGAGGGTTCAAGAACAACCCCGTCGGTAGTAGCGTTCTCTAAGGACGGCGAGAGAATGGTAGGCCAGGTCGCAAAGCGCCAGGCTATCACCAACCCCGACAGAACCGTTTCTTCTATCAAGAGAGAGATGGGTTCATCTTACAAGGTAACCATCGACAACAAGAGCTACACTCCGCAGGAGATCTCGGCAATGATCCTTCAGAAGCTCAAGGCTGACGCCGAGGCTTATCTCGGAGAGACAGTAACTCAGGCGGTAATCACTGTTCCCGCGTACTTCACCGACGCACAGCGTCAGGCTACAAAGGACGCCGGCAAGATCGCGGGTCTTGACGTAAAGAGAATCATCAACGAGCCCACAGCGGCGGCTCTCTCCTACGGCGTAGACAAAGAAAACGACCAGAAGGTAATGGTATACGACCTCGGCGGCGGCACATTCGACGTTAGTATCATCGAGATGGGCGACGGCGTTCAGGAGGTTCTCGCTACAGCCGGTAACAACCGTCTCGGCGGCGACGACTTCGACAAGAGGATCATCGACTGGATGGTTCAGTCATTCAAGACAGAAACAGGCATTGACCTTTCATCGGATAAAATGGCTATGCAGAGGCTCAAGGAAGCTGCTGAGAAGGCAAAGATCGAGCTTTCGGGCGTAACCACCTCATCGATCAACCTTCCCTTTATCACAGCGGATCAGACAGGTCCTAAGCACCTTGACCTCACACTTACAAGAGCTAAGTTCAACGAGCTCACATCCGACCTCGTAGAGTCAACAATGGGTCCCGTTCGTTCGGCTCTCTCTGACTCGGGTCTTGAGATCGGCCAGATCGACAAGGTTCTTATGGTCGGCGGTTCTTCAAGGATCCCCGCTGTTCAGGAAGCTGTTCAGAAGCTCATCGGCAAGGAGCCGTTCAAGGGCATCAACCCCGACGAATGCGTTGCTATCGGCGCGTCTATCCAGGCAGGCGTTCTCGGCGGCGAGGTTGACGGACTTCTGCTCCTCGACGTTACTCCCCTTTCTCTCGGTGTTGAGACTATGGGCGGCGTAATGACAAAGATCATTGACAGAAACACAACTATCCCCACCAAGAAGAGCCAGATCTTCTCTACCGCCGCGGATAACCAGACTCAGGTTGAGATCAATGTTCTCCAGGGTGAGCGTGAATTCGCCCGCGACAACAAGTCGCTCGGTCTGTTCACACTTACCGGTATAGCTCCCGCTATGAGAGGTATCCCGCAGATCGAGGTAACCTTTGACATCGACGCTAACGGTATCGTTAACGTGTCCGCTAAGGATCTCGGCACCGGCAAGGAACAGAAGATCACTATCACTGCTTCCGGCAATATGAGCAAGGACGATATCGACAAGGCTGTCAAGGACGCTGAGCAGTACGCTGCAGAGGACAAGAAGCGCCGTGAAGAGGTCGACGCTAAGAATGAGGCTGAAAACCTCGCTTATCAGGCTGAAAAGCTCGTAAACGAAAACGGCGACAAGCTCGGTGAGGATGACAAGAGCACCATCAACACAAAGGTATCGGCTGTAAGAGACGCTATTTCAAAGAATGATGTATCGCTTATCAAAACCGCTAAGGACGATTTGCAGAAGGCTCTCTATGATGTATCGGCAAAGCTCTATCAGCAGGCTGCTCCTCAGGGCAACCCGCAACAGCAGGGTGCTCCCGATATGGGCGGAGCTCAGCCCGGAGCAGACAACGGCGGAAACGATAACAACGGTAATGACGGCAACGTATACGATGCCGATTTTACAGACGTTAACGAATAAGTCGCAGCGGCGACACCGCAATCCGCCTATTAATAACTTCGCATTTAATTACAGGTTTTATTAACGGCGGGTCAGCACGGGAGCTGATCCCGTACAGATAATAATCAGGCACATACAACACAGGGCGCACAAAATCCGTGCGCCCAGTCGTTGTATTAGCTAAATTGTTTCCTTGCGGAAACAGCGAATTTAGCTTGGCAAAGCCAAATTTAGCTTGCCGAAAGGCAAATTTTGCTGTAGAAATGAGTGTATCCAATGGCAGATAAAAGAGATTATTACGAGGTGCTCGGGCTCAACAAGGGCGCGAGCGACGATGATATAAAAAAAGCATACAGACAGTACGCCAAAAAGTATCACCCCGACCTTCACCCCGGCGACAAGACCGCGGAGGAAAAGTTCAAGGAGATAAACGAGGCTTACGAGGTTCTGTCCGATAAAGAAAAGAAGGCTCGCTACGACCAGTTCGGCCACGCGGGAGTTGACCCCAACTACGGAGCAGGCGCCGGAGCGGGCGCTTACGGCGGAAATCCGTTCAACGGAGCGGGGATCGACCTTGACGATATTTTCTCGAGCTTTTTCGGCGGTTTCGGCGGAAGGCGCGGCCGCGCGGCAAATCAGCCGCAGCGGGGCAGCGACGTTAACGCGAGCCTAACCATTACCTTTGAGGAAGCGGCAAAGGGCTGTAAAAAGAGCATAAGTTATAACAGCGTTGACAACTGCGACTCCTGTCACGGCACAGGCGCCGAACCCGGTACTCAGGCAAAGACCTGCTCGGCGTGCGGCGGCTCGGGAAAGGTCACCGTCAATCAGCGCACACCGTTCGGTACGGTCCAGACCCAGCGTTCCTGTGACGCTTGCCACGGCACGGGTAAGGTTATCGAAAATCCTTGCCACAAGTGCAACGGTTCGGGCAGACACAGAAAGAACCACACCGTTGATGTGACTATCCCCGCAGGTATCAAGGATCAGATGACGCTTAACGTGAGCGGCCACGGCAACGCCGGATATAACGGCGGCCCAAAGGGCGATTTGCACGTCAACATCAACGTCAAAAAGCACAGCATCTTTGAGCGCAGAGGCGACGATGTGTGGTGCGATCTTCCCATCACTTTTGCCCAGGCGGTTTTGGGCGCGGAGGTTGTTGTTCCCACGCTCGACGGCAAGGTCAACTACTCTATCCACGAGGGCACTCAGCCCAACGATATTTTCAGACTCAAGGGCAGGGGTATCCCCCACCTCGGCGGACGCGGTCAAGGCGACCAGTACTGTCGTGTGCTGGTTGAGATTCCCAGAAACCTCAACAACAAACAAAAGGAGCTCGTGCGCCAGTTTGACTCCACAACGACCGAGAAAAACTACGCTAAGCGCAAGAACTTCTTTGAAACTCTAAAGAAATTTTTTAACGAGTAATTATGAATAACTGGACAGAAATAAAAATAGAAGTCAACGCCGCCGATATCGACAAGGCGAGCGACATTGCGAACGTTGTCGTTCCCTACGGCATCTACATAGAGGATTACACTAACCTTGAGCAGACCGTTGAGGAGATCGCGCACATCGACCTTATCGACGAGGAGCTGCTGAAAAAGGACAGGAGCAAGGCTTACGTTCACATCTACCTTGAACCCGATGTTTCTCCCGCCGAAGCGGTGGCGTTTTTGAGCGGGCGTTACGACAGCGAGGGCATAAAGCACAAAATCGAGCTCTCGGACTGCGCCGAGGAGGATTGGCGCAACAACTGGAAAAAGTATTTTTCTCCGCTTGACATCGGCTCAAAGCTCACTATCGTTCCGAGCTGGTATGAAAACTACGACACCAACGGCAGGATCGCTCTGAACATCGACCCCGGTCTGGCGTTCGGCACGGGCGGTCACGAGACCACCCGCCTCTGCCTTGAGATGTGCGAAAAGTATATGAAGCCCGGCGACACTGTGCTCGACGTAGGCTGCGGCAGCGGTATCTTAGGGATCGCCGCGCTGCTCACAGGCGCGTCAAAGGCGGTCGGCGTTGATATCGACGAGGTCGCCGTCAGAACAGCAAAAGAAAACGCCGAGCTTAACGGCGTTGCGGACAGATTCACGGCTATTCACGGCAGCTTTACCGACAAGGTAGAGGGCAAGTTCGATATCGTTCTGGCTAACATCGTAGCCGACGCGATCATCTTTCTCTCCAAGGGCGTTCGCGGCTTTATGAAGGACGACGCGGTCTACATTATGAGCGGTATCATCGACACCCGAGCCGAGGAAGTAAAAGCCGAAGTCAGCAAGTACTTTGACATCATCGAGGAACACCTCGACGGCGGCTGGGTTGTCGCGGTGGCGACACCACAAAACGAGAAGAGAGAACGGCTTGATTAAAAAAACGGATGCCCGACAATAAACTTTGTCATTTCGGGTAACTATGATAATGTATAAAAGATAACGTAGAACAAATGAAAGATTTCAAATATTTCACCCTGCGGGAGCGACCCGGGATAAAGGACAAAGCCGCGCAGTGGTTTCATAAAAAATGGGGCGTGCCCAAGGAGGCATACCTTGAATGTATGGACGAATACCTCAGCGGTAACACCGAATACGGCTGGTATCTTTGCCTTGACGGCGACAAGATCATCGGAGGCTTGGGCGTTATTGAAAACGACTTTCACGAGCGAAAGGACTTGGCTCCCAACATCTGCGCCGTTTATACCGAGGAAGCATACCGCGGTCAGGGTATCGCCGGCAAGCTGCTCGATATGGCGGTTGACGATATGAAGTCAAAGGGTATCACCCCGATCTACCTTGTGACCGACCACACCGGCTTTTACGAGCGCTATGGCTGGGAATTTTTGACTATGGTTCAGGGCGAAGACCCCGAACCCTCAAGAATGTATATACATAAATAAGCAAAACGCCGCTTTATTCCGATTTGGAGTAAAGCGGCGTTTTACTTTTAAATTTTATTGCGCTGTCATTCTGAGGCTTTCAACGCTCCGTTGCGAACGGGGCGTTTTCGGATAGCCCGCCCCCTCCGACCGATTCGCAAGCGAATCGCCCACCTCCCCCGCACGCGGTGGAGGCTTTAAATTATAGGAAAAGTTTTATACGCAAAATAATACGTATAATTTATTATCACCCTTTGGCGCGGACTGACTGCAGGTCACCCCGCCGGGAGAGGCTTTAAATGCGTTAAGAAAATATTCTGCTGAATCCGTGAGATCCTTCGCTTACGCTCAGGATGACAGCTGTTTTTATGCTTTAAAGTTATATCCGCATTCGTGACAATAATAAACGCGTTTTTTACCTGAAAACCATTTCTTGCATCTCCAGATATGCCCTTTTCCCATACATTTTTTTACTATTGCCATCCACCAATCATAAAAGAGGAAAATACATAAGCCTATCATCCATTTTATGAGTATCCAACAAAAATAAAATACTCCAAATAAAATCATCCAGAGACATCCATGCTTACTTCTTTCATTTGATAACTGAACGTGTTCACTTCCGCATTTTGGACATTTTCGATTTACTGCCATACCTTAAACTCCCTTCGTTAATTGCAATTTTTGTATTAACCAACTTTCCGCCTTAATAAAAAGGCGCACAACCGAAATCGTGCGCCAAAAAACACCGCTCCGATTGTCGCCAAACAATTTACAAATAAACCCATATAATTCAGTCTACAGGGATAGTTGAACAAGAGCATAGTGTTTTTATCTAGTAATAAAAACACTATCCCCATAACGCAGACTAATTATACAGAAACAAATAAAGTTTCATTTGTAAATTGTTGGTACTTTTATCATACCATAATCAGAGATTTTTAGCAATCCAAAAATACGCCGCCGTTTTTAGCAGTTTTGCACAGATAATAGTGATTTTAATGTAGGGGCGAGCATTGCTCGCCCGCGGATTAAAGGTAAACAATGCAAAAAGGCGACCGCAAGGGTCGCCACTACAGTAAACCTATAAAAGAGTTCGTAGTGGCAGCCCTTGCGGCTGCCTCAAAAGCTGAGGTATTCTATCACGCCGGCTTTATAACGGAAAACTTGCGCTGACGGAGACGTAGCCCCCTCAGTCTGCTTACGCAGACAGCTCCCCCAAAGCGCTTTGCGCGTTGGGGGAGCCTTTAAATGGTGTGCTATATAATTATTCTTGATTCAGTTTTTCTTCAAGATATTCTGCGGCTTCGTCAAAGTAGTCGCCCTCGAACATCTCTGCTCTGCCCTCGTCAACTCTCTGCGCGAGGTCAGGGTCGATCGGCACCTTTGCAATGACCTTTGTGTCGTACTTCTCGGCGATTTCGTCAATGTGGCTTTCGCCGAAGATCGAATGTTTCTTGCCGCACTCGGGGCACTGAAAATAGCTCATATTCTCTACCAAGCCCAAAAGCGGCATGTTCATCATATTAGCCATCTTGACCGCTTTCTCAACGATCATTCCGACAAGCTCCTGCGGAGAAGCCACTACGATGATGCCGTCGAGCGGGATACTCTGGAAAACCGTCAGCGGGATATCGCCTGTTCCCGGCGGCAGATCGACAAGCATATAGTCGATGTCGTCCCAGATAACGTCTGTCCAGAACTGCTTCACCGTGCCTACGATCATCGGCGCACGCCATACGACCGGGTCGGTGTCGTTTTCAAGCAGAAGGTTGATCGACATAAGCTTAATGCCGGTCACGGTCTCTGCGGGGAAGATGCCAAAGTCGCTTCCCATACATTTTTCTTTGATACCGAACGCCTTGGGGATAGACGGTCCCGTAATATCCGCGTCCATGATCGCGACCTTTTTACCGAGACGGTTGAGTGTCACCGCAAGGTTAGAGGTCACCATGCTTTTGCCTACTCCGCCCTTGCCCGAAACAACGCCGATAACATGCTTTACGCTGCTTTGCGGATTGAGCTCCTCGTGCAGGTTCTGCTGAGTTCCGCAGCTGCTTGAACAATTTTCGCAATCGTGATTACATCCCATAATTTTCACCTTTTTCAAATATTGATTTCAATAAAACAGGGCAGCCTGAGCTGCCCCATTGTTTTTAGCAGGGTTATTTAGAATTATTCATCTTCGTACTCAGCTTCGTCGTCTTCGTCCTCATCCTCTTCATCTTCCTGAGCTTCAAGGATGTCGGCTTCAACTCCGCCCTCAAGAACGTCTTCGTCATCATCCTCATAATCATCGCCGTCGAACTCGTCGTCATCCTCGTCCTCATCAGGCGCAAGCTCAAAGCCGCTGATGAATGTGTAGGGGATTCCGTAACCGAGCGCAACGCCCGCGAGAGCAACTATCACGCTGACTGTAGTTCCTGTGGCTGATGAAACAAAGCCGCTTATAAACGGTATCTCAATCATAGAAGCGATGATAATAAGCAGTGACGGAAGAACAAGGATGATAAGCGTAAGCGGTGAAAAGCGCTTTACTACCTTGCCGTCGCCGACTCTGGTCGCGTAAAACAGCAACAGACCGAAAACAACATAAACAAGAATCAATATAAGCTGTCCGACTGTGCTTAACTTGCCGCTGACTGAAAGGCTTGCGGCAAACTGAGAAAAGAACTGAGCGCAAACAATGAACGCCAACATCAAAAATGCGGAGAAAAACAGATTAACGGTTTCTCTCTTATCCGGTTTTTTCAAATTCATTACCTCCAATATTATCTGGGTTTGCCCGACTTCCGGGGCTTTTCCTATAACACTTTATCACAAAAAGCGAAAAAAAGCAAGTGCGCCGAAAAATTTTACGCCTGATCAAGCATTATTCTGTAATTTCTGACTTCCTGATTAAGCGCGCTTCTGTCCGCGGGCTGAGCAATAAGCAGGTATGTCCTGCCGTACTGGTCTGTTCTCTTAAGCTTTAAGAGCCAATCGTTAAGAAAAGCGATTTTTTTATATGCGGTGGTCTTTGTATCTCTGTACGGAAGTCTGTTGAACAGTGTAATGAACACGTTTTTGTACGCGTAAATTACATCGCAGAGCGCCTTGTAGATAGTGTCGTTTGTAACGCGGTTAGCAAGGTCACTTCTGTACCACTGGAAAAACTTGCAGTTATCCAGATCGAATACCATCATCTGGGTAATGTCATGAGCAAAGCAGAAAAAGCTGCTGTCCCAAACACTGAGGAAATAGTTTGTTGAATAGTCCGGATTGATCTTATCCTGAAACGCCTTGATACCGTCCATAATTATATAGTAGTATTCGTCGACCTTTGAAAGCGGCTGATAATTGAACGACGGGATCGCCTCGGACATAACGCTGTGATCGTAAGGCGCGATAAACAGACGCTTTGCGATGATTGTATCATTGACGGTCTTTATCAGGCGGTTGAAGTCGATCGTAAGGTTGCCTTTTACATCGGTACCCTCGGGCGCGCAGGAAACACATTTTTCTGCGGCTTCGGTATAATTCTCAAACGCTGCTTTTATATCGGCAGGCTGTTCTGCGGCGATTACCTTGCAGCAGCAGAACCAAACCTCAAAGTTTTCGGGATCCTCCCTTTTAAGAGTATCGAGTATCTTGTTAGCACCCGCGTAGTCGCAGGTATTGTAGCAGCGTATCGCCGCGGGAAGCTTGTTCTCGGGCTCCGGAGTTTGCGCAACTGGTTCGGGCTGAGGCTCGGGTTGGGGAATCGGCTCAGTCTGAGAAACAGCCTGTTCAGGCTGCGCTGTTGTATCCTCTAACTCGGTTTTCTGCTCGTCATTCTGCGGTTCGGGTTTATTATCAAGCTCGATTCTATGTCCGCAGTATTCGCAAAAAACAAAGCTTCTTTCAAATTCAATGTTGAATTCATTTCCGCATTTATCACATTTAACATGTTTGCTTATCATATACTCACATCCCAATAAAATTATTAGTTATATTATACCTCCATATCGTTATTCAGTCAATAAAAAAGTACATTAAAATATTAATTTTGCCGTATATTTCAGACGGATCAAAACATTGCGCATAACAAAAGCGGAGCCTTGAGCGGCTCCGCTTCGTTATTTAGTTAATCGATCAAACAATCATTAAGCATATTGCTTAAGCTGTCCATTTGTCCCACGCGCCGGTTGGAACAACATATGTCTTTCCTGCGACTATGTCAAGGTCATTGGACTGATTCCACTTGTTGTCCCAGTTATTAGCTGCTGCCGACGGGTTCATACGGCAGAATATGATCTGTTCCCAATCACCCTCGGGAAGAGTTACCGTATATGTGCCGTCGCCGACCGCTGTCATATCAGCCCACTCGCTTTTGCCTGTGCTGTTGTTGAATACATAGACAGCAAAGCGTGCGTTATCCTGTGTCCAATTGCTGTTGGGCTGAAGCTTAACAACTGTGCCCTGGGGCTCGGGCTCGGGTTCACCTGTAGGTGTAACTGTCGCGTTGACCGCGCTTGTAGCGGGATCGAATGTGATAGTTACGTCGCTTACAGCTGTTACAGAGAATGTAGCGTTCTGAGCGGGATAAGCTGTATCCCAGTTGTGGTTCTTAACGACCTTGTACTCTACATTGCTTTCGGGCTGTACGTCCTCGAATGTGATCGAGTATACGCCGTCAGCACCCTTTGTCATCTCTGTGGTCTTGCTCTCTGCATCCCAAGCTGAACCAAAGATGTTTGCCGATGATCCTGCTACGCTGTATACGTCTTCAGCTGCGGGCTCTTCGGTTGTGGGCTCTGTTGCGGGCTCCTCGGTTGAGGGATCTGTAGGATCTGTGGGATCTGTCGGAGCGTTGACAAGCTCAACATTGTACTTGCCGTCTTCCTGTGTATCAAGAGTATACCACCAAGCGCCGTCTTCAATTCCTCTTGTGATGTCAACTGTCTGCTTGCCGTTGCCGTTGAAGATGATTCCGTTTACGTCAGCGGGAACAGTTGCCTGATATACCTTCTGACCAAAGTCGTTTGTCTCTTTCTCTACAGCTGCTACGCCGGGCCAGTCGCCGCCGTTGGGCCAGTAGTACACGTGTACATCGCCGAAGTTCTGAGCGTCTGTAAAGTAAACAGTAATAGTTTCAGCGGGCTCTGTGGGCTCGTTTGTAGCGGGCTCTGTGGGCTCTTCCGTCGTGGGCTCATCTGTAGGCTCGGTGGTCGGCTCGGTGGGAACGATGTCCTCAACCGGGAACTTGTCGATCCTGTCAACTACAAACTTCTGAATAAGTGTAGCGTCAATAATGTCGACTTCTCCGTCGCCGTTGACGTCGCCCAGGATTATCTGTTCGTCGTCAAGCACCGCTTTGTCCGCCGCTTTCTTCTGAACCAAAGTAGCGTCCATAATGTCAATTACGCCGTCGCGGTTGACATCACCGAACTCATACTGTGATCCGGGAGCTTTGGATGAGTGTTCGTATGCAAAAGTCGGTAATATCGCAAAAGACGAGCATGCGAGAAGTACCGCCAAAAGCACACTAACAAGTTTTGTTGTTCGCTTCATATTTGTTCCTCCTTTATAAATTTGAACATAAAACGAACAGTATAATTATAACAAGATGATTTAATAATTGTAATAAATTTTAGAAGAGACTTCGCAAAACTTGTAATTAAATTGTAATATTGTTTAAATTAGTTAAAGTTATACACCCTCTGTTGTGCAACTTGCCATGAACCTATATAAACAAAAAACAGCTGTTTCCGAGCGGTCAATACACATAACGGAAAAGCTGTTTATTTAAATAATTTATAGATTTTTATTTGGTTTATTTCTCGGTTTACAATACCGAGCCCCAAAAATCCCGCGGTGTTTTCGCATACGCGGAAAATCTGCTTATCTTCGGGAGCTTTTTCGCGCAGCGCCGTGCGTGAAATATCGAGCGCGCCGCCGTTTGAAAACCGCTTTGCCTGCATAGGCGAGATATAAAGCGCGGGATAGTCTGAAAACAAGCCTTCTACCGAGCGCAGCGCCGATAAAAGCTCTCCCTGCTCCTTTAACTCTTTGAGTTTATCGAGCGTCACACAGTCATCGATTGAAAAACCGCACGCTTCAACACGACGCAAACCGGTCATAACCGCGCCGACGCCGAGCTTTGCGCCCATATCATCTGTGATTGTGCGCACATAGGTACCCTTTGAACAGAAAACTTCAAGCTTGCCGCACTGAGTTTTTCTGTCAAACTCGAGCAGCGTGAGCGAATAAACGGTCACCTTTCTTTTTTCGCGCTTGACCTCTATTCCCTTGCGCGCGAGGTCATAAAGACGCTGTCCGTTTTTTTGGACGGCTGAAAACATCGGCGGAAGCTGCCAAATCTCTCCGCGGAAATCATCAAGCGCAGAGGTAATCTGTTCTTCTGTAATATCCGACTCTGTTTTTGTGAGCTCCTTGCCCCAGATATCGAGCGTGTCGGTCGTTATGCCGAGCTGAAAATCCGCGATATATTTTTTGTCGTGGTTCGGGATAAGATCCTGCGCCTTGGTCGCGCTGCCCAAAAGCACCGGCAAAACGCCCGTCGCGTTCGGGTCGAGGGTTCCGGTGTGACCGGCCTTGCGCTGACCCGTGAGCCCGCGCACAACGGCTATCACGTCAAAGGACGTGAACTCCTTCGGTTTGTCTATCAATAATACTCCGTTCATAGCACATCATCCACAGCGCGCTTTAGCTGAGCCTTTGCCTCTTCGAGCGTGCCGTTTACGGTACAACCGGCTGCCTCTGCGTGGCCGCCTCCGCCGAATTTAGCGCAGAACTCTGCCGCGTTCATGCGCCTGTCGGTGCGAACGGAGACCTTGAACACTCCGTTTTCTTTCTCGCGCATAGTGATGCCGATCACTACGCCCTCGATCTGTCTTGGGATCGAGGCAAGACCTTCAAGGTCATCGTCGTTGACTCCGAGACGCTTCATCATCTCTTGAGTTACGGTGATGACAGCGCAGCGGTCGTTAGAATAATACTCAATGCCGCTGTAGATCTCCTGCTCGAGCTTTATCTTTTTCTTTGTTTTGGTATCGAACATCACCTTGTTGATGAGCGGCGCGTCGATTCCCGTATCGAGCAGATCAGCGGCAATCCTCAATGTCTTTGAGGTGGTGTTGCTGTACTTAAAACAGCCGGTGTCGGTTGATATACCCGTGTAGAGGCAGTTAGCAATCTGCGGGGTGAGCTCAACCTTCATAAGCTTGAACATTTCAAATAGTATCTCGCAGTTTGCCGAAGCCTCGGGATCGACATACTTTACCGGGGCTTCTACCCTGCTGATCCTGTGGTGATCTATGCACAGGTCAATCTTGCCCTGATATTTATCTTTATTTGAGCCGAGGAGCTTTTCGCCGGCGACGTCTACGCTGACGATCGTCTGAGCCTCAAAGCTCTGCTCCTTTACGCCCTCGGTCAAAAACACAAAATCCTTTGGCAGGTTTGTGTATACTACCCTCGCGTTTTTGCCGAGCTGCTGCAGCGCAAGGCAAAGGCCGAAGCCGCTGCCGAGCGTATCACCGTCGGGATACGCGTGGGTAAGGATCTCATAATTATCGTGCGAAAGCAAAAACTTTACCGCGGTATCAATACTCATCGGGCTCTTCCTCGCTTTCCGTAATGTCGAGGCTGTTTAGGATCCTGCTGATATTCGCGCTGTACTCTATGCTGTCGGTGGCGTTGAATATCAGCTCGGGAACGTGGCGGAGCTTGAGCCTGTGGCCAAGCTCGCGTCGGATATATCCGCTCGCCGATTTGAGTCCCTTGACCGCCTCTTTGGCACGATCCATACCCTCGATAGCGCTGACATAAACCGTGCAGTAGGACAGGTCGTTTGTTACCTCGACGCGCACAATCGACAAAAACGCCTTGTTTATCCGGGGATCCTTGAGCTCGCGAAAGATCGCGGTGAGCTCGCGCCTGATATCCTCGGTGGCGCGTTCTATTTTATGACTTGGCATTTTTCCTCCAAAAGAGATCAATAAAATCAATCTCTATATTCTTCAATAGTATAAACCTCAAACATATCGCCTTCCTTGAGGTCGTTGAACTTCTCGAGTCCGATACCGCACTCGTAGCCCTCGCTGACTTCCTTGACGGCGTCCTTGAAGCGCTGGAGAGAACCGATGGCGTCCTCGGCGATAACGATACCGTCGCGGATAACGCGAACGCTCGCGCCGCGCTGGATCTTGCCGCTCTTGACATATGAGCCGGCGATAGTTCCGACCGACTTGATCTTGATAACGTTGCGGCACTCTGCCATTCCGAGTACGACCTCGCGTGTTTTGGGAGCGAGCATACCCTTCATAGCCGCCTCGATCTCGTTTATGCAGTCGTAGATTACGCTGTACAGGCGCATATCTACGCCCGAACGCTCGGCGTGATCGGCAGCTACCGAATCGGGACGAACATTAAAGCCTACGATGATAGCCGAAGATGCGTCGGCAAGCATTACGTCGCTTTCGTTGATAGCGCCTACGCCGCCGTGGATAACATTTACTCTTACCTCGTCGTTAGAGAGCTTTTCAAGCGACTGCTTTACAGCCTCTACCGAACCCTGAACGTCCGCCTTTACGATGATCTGGAGCTCCTTGACCTCGCCTAACTTCATCTGGTCGAAGAGGTTGTCGAGGGTTACCTTTGTCTGAGCGTTGAATATCTCTTCCTTCTTCTGTGACTTTCTCTGCTCAACAAGGGTGCGCGCGAGTCTTTCGTCCGAAACCGCGTCGAACACATCACCGCCGACGGGCACCTCGTCAAGACCTGTGATCTCAACGGGAACGGAGGGACCTGCCTCCTGAACTCTTTCGCCCTTGTCGTTTGTCATTACTCTGACTCTGCCGACCGATGTGCCGGCGATTATTGTGTCGCCCTTATGGAGCGTACCGTTTTGTACGAGCACTGTGGCAACGGGGCCTCTGCCCTTGTCAAGGCGAGCCTCGATGACCGTACCCTTAGCGGCGCGGTCGGGGTTTGCCTTGAGTTCTTTCATCTCGGCAACGAGAGCTACCATCTCGAGGAGGTCGTCAAGGCCTTCCTTTGTCTTTGCCGAAACGGGGATACACGGTGTGTCGCCGCCCCATTCCTCGGGAACGAGCTCATACTCTGTGAGCTGCTGCTTGACCTGCTCGGG
>CADBXH010000039.1 GCA_902798605.1 uncultured Ruminococcus sp.
CAGCAGGAAGAAAAAGTAATACTCTTTAAAACCCCTTGACCTATTCGACAAAAAATACTATAATAATATAAGTGCGTTGTATTAACGCGTTAAAGCAAGATAATGATATTTGAAAGGAACATACAAATGGGAGTATATGAAGAACTTATCGCCAGAGGACTGATCGCTCAGGTAACTGACGAAGAAGAGATAAAAGAGCTTGTGAACAGCGGCAAGGCGGTTTTTTATATCGGCTTTGACCCCACGGCGGATTCTCTCCATGTCGGCCACTTTATGGCGCTTTGCCTTATGAAGCGTTTGCAGATGGCGGGCAACAAGCCCATCGCCCTCGTTGGCGGCGGAACGGCAATGATCGGCGATCCCTCCGGCAGGACAGATATGCGCCAAATGCTCACCGAGGAAGACATCCGTCACAACTGCGAGTGCTTCAAAAAGCAAATGGGCAAGTTTATCGACTTCTCCGAGGGCAACGCCATTATGGTAAATAACGCCGACTGGCTGTTAAATCTCAAATACGTTGAAGTTCTGCGCGAGGTCGGCGCGTGCTTCTCTGTAAATAATATGCTGAGAGCCGAGTGCTACAAGCAGAGAATGGAAAAGGGACTCAGCTTCCTTGAATTCAACTATATGATAATGCAGTCCTACGACTTCTACGCTCTCTATCAAAAATACGGCTGCAATATGCAGTTCGGCGGCGACGACCAGTGGAGCAATATGCTCGGCGGAACGGAGCTCATCAGGCGCAAGCTCGGCAAGGACGCATACGCTATGACCATCAACCTGCTCCTCAATTCCGAGGGCAAAAAGATGGGCAAGACCCAGTCGGGCGCGGTATGGCTCGACCCCGAAAAGACCAGCCCCTACGACTTCTACCAGTACTGGCGCAACGTCGACGACGCCGATGTAATAAAGTGTCTCAAAATGCTCACATTCCTGCCGCTTGAAGAGATCGAAGAACTTGCAAAGCTTCAGGGCAGCGAGCTCAACAAGGCAAAAGAGATATTAGCTCACGAGCTCACCGAGCTTGTACACGGCAAAGATGAGGCTGACAAGGCTCAGGAAGCCGCCCGCGCGCTCTTCGGCAAGGGTCAAAATACCGACAATATGCCTTCAACAGAGCTTAGTCAGGATGACATCACCAACGGCGAGATCGGCATTTTAGACCTGCTCTCAAAATGCGGACTCATTCCCTCAAAGAAAGAGGGCAGACGCCTGATCGAGCAGGGCGGTATCTCGCTCAATGATGAGAAGGTCAGGGATGTATACACAAAGCTCGGCGCGGAAGCGTTCGCGGAGGGCTTTGTAGTCATCAAAAAAGGCAAAAAGGTATTCCATAAGGCGATACTTAAATAAACTAATTAAAGCCTCCATCATCACTTGTTACGGAAAATTCCCCTGATAGGGGAAATGTCACGAAGTGACAAAAGGTGATTCCCTTTTTAAGGGAAATGTCACGAAGTGACAAAAGGTTTGCCGACGTGCTAAGGTTGCGTGACGGAGGGGGCAGAGTTTTCTTAACTGCCAAATCTTAAAAAATAAAACAATTTGGACTTAAGCAGTGATTTGCTGCAAATATTTATAAAAGAGAAAGAGGGAATAAGTCAATGAAAAAATTTATTGCTGAATTCAAAGAATTCATAAGCCAGGGCAACGTGCTTGATCTTGCTGTCGGCGTTATGATCGGCGGCGCTTTCGGCGAAATCGTAAAAACGCTGTGCGAAAAGATCATCACTCCGTTTATCAATTTCATCATCGGCACGATCACGGGTCAGAGCATTAAAGAGATGACCAGCGCGCTTAAATTCGGCCCCAAAGAAGATCCTATCGATGTAGGCGCATTCATTGCCGCTGTAATCTATTTCATCCTCATGGCATTGATCATCTTCTTGATTGTTAAAGGCTTTAACAAGCTCCGCAACCTCAGAAAGAAGGAAGAGGAAGCAGAGGAAGCCGCTACAACAAAGAAGTGCCCGTTCTGCTGCTCCGAGATCGATATCGAAGCTACAAAGTGCCCGCACTGCACAAGCGATTTGAAAGAATAAGGTCGTTTATTCAACAGTATTTAAAGCCTCCCCCGACACTTGTTTCGGGGGAGATTTTATTTTGCTTGCAAAATGACGGAGGGGGCTTCGCTTCCAACAGCACAGGTTTGCTTTTATCATCGTAGGGGAGCACCCATGTGTGCTCCCGCGAGCGTTCAATTTATGTTTGATAACCCATAAGAATTTCTACGTGAGCAAACGTTGTTTTTTGCGGGCGGACACACGGGTCCGCCCCTACGAAAAACACATACGTAACGCTGTCATTCAAAGGCTACGCCGAAGGATCTCATTCCTATCATACCAATCTTTCCATAAAAAACGGTCGGGAAATCAATTCCCGACCGTAACTTTTTATATTACCCAAAACAATTGTCCCGCGCACATTCCTATCATCAAGCCGACTATAACATCCCTCAAAAAATGCGCGCCCGCCTGTACCCGCGACAATACTATCAAAAACGCCGCGATCAGCGCTATTATCCCGAGCGGAACATTGACGTACAAAAACGTCATAGCAATAACCACCGCGCTGACGGTATGTCGGCTCGGCATGCTGTTGCCCTCGGTACGAGAGTAGCAAACGGGATCACGGCGAGCTTAGCCCATTCCCAGCAAAAGCCGAGGATAAAGAACTCGACCACGAGCATAACGGGGTAGGCTACAAACATAATGTTCGGCAGTATCTTGTATGTAAAATACAAAATCGCGTGCGCTATTCTGTTTTCCTTAAAGAACCGCACGGTCCTCTCATACAATTTCCTGCGAATAGTAAACAGTCCTTTAACATTTGTAGGGGCGACCATTGCACGCCCCTACATTATTTTACCATACCCCTTAAACTATTTCAACCTTGTATTTTTCAAACCAATAATCAAGCTCGATGATGTACGCCAAAATCTGCGGAGCCTTCATAAGCTGACCGTACCACGGGTCTTTTATGCTCTCCGGGTTTTCTATAATGCTCTTTACCGCCTTTTTGTCAAGAAGCTCGGTGAGAGTATTTTTCTTTTTTAGAATAATGCTGACATTCTCCGCGCACTTTTTGAAGTAAATCGGGTTGTGAGTTTTGGGGTACGGGCTCTTTTTACGCCACGTTATCTCTTTCGGCAAAATATCCTCAAACGCCTTGCGCACGATTCCCTTTTCACGTCCGTTGTACGCCTTTAGCTCCCACGGCATATTGTACGCGTACTCAACCAGCCTGTAGTCGCAAAACGGCACGCGCACCTCAAGCCCGCTGTACATCGAGCACCTGTCCTTGCGCTCGAGCAAGCACTGCATAAACCAGTAAAAATTAAGGTAGAACATCTCGCGCATACGCCTGTCGGTTTTGCTGTCGGATTTTAACTTCGGCGCGGCGCTGATGGTGTCAAGATACCTCTGCCTGACGTACTCCTCGCCGTTTTTCAGTACCCCGTCCTTTAGTATGAACCGCCGAATATCCTGACTTTTTGACCACGGAAAGCAGTCCTCAAAAAGGATTTCCTTGTTGTGATACCACGGATATCCGCCGAATAGCTCGTCGGCACATTCGCCCGACAGCGCAACGGTGTAGTCCTTTTTTATCTCCCTGCAAAACAGCAGCAGGGAGGAGTCAACGTCAACATATCCAGGCAGATCGCGCGCATCAACGCTGTCATAAAGCGCGTCCGCGAGCAAATCGTTGTCAAGGATGACCTCGCTGTGTTTTGTGTCGGCGTTTTTGACCATCATTTTTATAAATTCGTAGTCGCGCGTCGGCTGGAACAGGCTTTTTTCAAAATACTTTTGATTGTCGCGGTACTCCACCGAGTAGGTATGCACCTTGCCGAGCTTATGCTCCTTTTGATACATCGACGCGGTTTTAACGATAATGCTGCTGTCAAGCCCGCCCGATAAAAACATACACAGAGGTACATCGCTGACAAGCTGCCTTTGAACAGCGTCTGTCAAAAGATACCTCGTCTTTTCTATCGTTTGCTTTTCGTTATCCGTATGCTCCTTAGCCTCAATGCTGAAGTATGTCCTGCGCGTAAGGCGGTTGTTTTTGTACACCGCGCACTCGCCGGGACTAAGCTCAAAAACACCCTTGAATACGCCGTAGGAAGGTGTCCTCGCAGGCCCCAAAAAGAATAGCTCATTAAGCCCCTGCTCGTCTATCTGCGGTTTTACGACCCCGCTTTTGAGCAGAGCCTTGATCTCCGACCCAAACACGAGTCCGCTATCATACTCGCTGTAGAAAAACGGCTTTACCCCGACCTTGTCGCGGCAGAGGAACACGCTCCTGTCATCAGAGCGAAACACCGCGAAAGCAAAAATACCATTGAGCTTCTCGGGAGAACGCTCCTTGTATTTGATATAGGTTTTCAGCACGACCTCGGTATCACTGTGCCCGCGGAAGTGGAACCCGCCCGCCTTGAGCTCCTCGCGCAGGGCGGGCGCGTTGTAAATCTCGCCGTTATACACGATAACATACGTCACGCCCTTGTGATTGACCGCCATCGGCTGCTTGCCGTTTTCGCGGTCGATAACAGCAAGGCGGCGGTGTATCAGCGCGGTGTCGCCGTTTATGTAGAGCCCGTTTTCGTCCGGACCTCTGCGCTCCAAGGTCTCGGACATCGCATTGAGCGTCTTTGTCCTTTCAGCCATTTTAGATTCCCTTTCTATCCAACCTGCTATTCCGCACATAAGATTACCTCCTATAATTCTTTATTGTAATTAAAAAACTGACAGAAACGACCGCCAAAACTACAGCGGAGATAATATTTCCGCCGAACAAGCCCGGGCTTTGAACCTCACTGCTTGAAAAAACAGCAGCTTCGCCGATAAAAACCAAGCTCAAAAGCTTTGTTATCAACGCCGTGATAATACCTTGCATAATTCTGATAAAGAAAAATAACAGCTTGTTGATTTTTATATCCCCGAGCGCTGAGAATATTTGAAAATGAACGCACAAGCCGCCGAAGCCTGCGGCGAATGCCGTGAATTCAAGCGGAAATTTTTCGGATGTCAGTGTGACCGCGGAGCAGACCTCCGACAAAATCACCCAGATATCCGTCACCAAGCTTTCACCTAAAACACCCTTGATTATTCCCGTCGCCGCCGAAAAAATCAAAACAAGCGCGCAGATTTGCGCCATACCCTTAGTTGCCGAGTACGCGCTCTCAACGATCACCGAAGAAAAGGGGAGAGGTTTGCTGAATAATTCTTCATATGAATTATAATTCTCTTTGTTTTTGTCAAATACATTGATCAAAATCCCGAGCAATATTACCGAAATCACCTGGGCGAATAGTATCATAAGCCCCAAAGCCGTATTGCCGTACAGCGATGTCCCGACGTAATTTATCAAAAACCCCGGGCCCGCGCAAACCGTGAACAGCGAAGCCTTTTTTGCTTGTTTTTCGCTGACCGCGCCCGAGCTTTTGAGCTCCGCGATCCCCCTCGCGCCCACAGGATATCCGCCGATCAAACTCAAAATAATAATAGGCGCAAACACTCCGCTCAACCCAAACAGCCTGTTTGTGAGCTTCCCAAAATGTTTACCGATCGCTTGGCAAGCTCCGCTTTTTACCGCCATAGCCGACAGCGCCATAAACGGAAAAAGCGATGGTATCAGCACCTTTAGGCACAGCTCAACGCCGTTTTCTACACCGTTTTTACAGCTTTCGGATGAAAATGTCAGCGCGACTGCGGCCGCCGCTATCACAAGCGCCTTAAAAACACCTCCGCCTCGGTTCAAGGCTTTTATCAACATCATTTCTATCACCGATAATATATATGCGCCGTAACGCATAAATATAAATGATTAAAAATTTGGGAGTGGAAAGCGTGAAAAGGAATCAAAACAACCCGCGAGTGCCCATCATCGAGGCGGGTATTCAGCCGCTTATAGAGATGACGGGCAACAGACAAATCAACATCGAGGGCTCAACGGGTATTTTGCTTTACGAATCGGACAATATCAAAATCAACACAACCGGGCCGGTGATCTCTTTCTTCGGCAGAGGACTGAGCGTGAGGTGCATCTCGGGCTCATCGGTCGAGATATCCGGCTTTGTCAACAAAATCGAATTTATTACCTGAGGTGGAATATGCTTCTAAGAGTTTTAAGATTTATTAAGGGCTACGTCCGTTTTACGGCTAACGGTAAATTTCCCGAGAGGTTTTTAAACTCTGCCGCCGTAAATAAGCTCAACCTCTGGGATGCATATCCGTCGGACGGCGGGATAACCGGCGCGATGTCCGCGTCTGATTACAAGCGCGCAAGGTATATTGCCAAACGCTCGGGCGTAAGGCTCAAAATCACAAAAAAGCGCGGATTTCCGTTTATCTATAAAAAGCACAGCGAGCGTATCGGTTTGCCGATCGGCGCGCTTGCGGGAGCTGTTCTGCTTATCGTGCTCTCTCAGTTCATCTGGACGGTTGATATCACCGGTGCTGAGACCGTCAGCGAACACAGGATCAGGCAGGCGCTCGCGGATAACGGCGTATACCCCGGGGGCTTCAAGGGCGCGGTAGATGTACTTTCTGCACAGCGAAATGTGCAGTTTGAGGTCGACGAGCTGTCGTGGGTCAGCATCAATACCCTCGGCTGTAAATCTACCGCGGATGTTAGGGAAAAAGCAAAAAAGTCCGATGTCCAAACCGACACATCACCCTGCAATATCAAGGCGAAATGCGACGGAGTCATCACCAAGATCAACGCCCAAAACGGTTTGAGCGCGGCAGAGGTCGGCAGCGGGGTAAAGCAGGGCGATCTGCTCGTCAGCGGAGTTATGTCTACCGATGAGAATTGTGTCCGCTTTGTCCGCGCCAAGGCAGAGGTATACGCCGATGTTAATTCAAAAAAGGAAATAAAAATCCCCAAAAGCTACAATTATTTTTCTTTATCAGAAAATAAGATCAACAAAAAATCTCTGAATTTCCTTTGGTTCACCTTGCCCGCAAGCCTTGATTTCACCGTTTACCCTATGTCAGTGAGCACTAATAATCAAAAGGACATCACCGTAAACGGCAACGATCTTCCCATAGGCGTCACCACCCAAACAACACGCGAGCTAAAAGAGATCCCCACTGAACTGACAAAAGAAAAAGCAAATGAAAGCTTTGAAAAAGCCCTTTTGCTCTCGGAGGTTTTTGAAAACGGCGACAGCACGGTAAAAAGCCGAAAAATAACGATAAAAGACGATGGAGAGTACTACAACTGCGCCTGTGACTACATTTTAAGTCAAAATATAGCCCAAAGCGTAGATTTTAGCGTGACAGAAAACTGATTTTGTGATATAATAATTAAGTTAAGGTTGCACTTGTGTGCAAGTGAAGAGGCTCCGCCGTTAAGATTGCACTTCGTGCAAGTTAAGAGGCTGATGCCGTAGTGAGCGTTTTTTCAACTTTGCACAGCAAATCTTCACTTTCGCGTAGCGAAATCTTATCTTCCGCAACGCGGAATCTTAACTTTTGCAAAGCAAAATCTTAACTCATTTGAGGTGAAACCATGCGAATTTTATGTATCGGCGACGTTGTCGGCTCTGTCGGCTGCGAATTTTTGCGCAAAACCCTGCCGAGCTTTAAGCGCTTTAATGCAATAGACGTTGTCATCTGCAACGGCGAGAACTCCGCGGACGGCAACGGGATCACTACGGTCTCGGCACGTCATCTGTTTGACAGCGGAGTTGACGCGATAACTCTCGGCAACCATTCGTTCAGGCGCAAAGAGGTATTCGATTATCTTGACAGCTCCGAATTTATTGCCCGTCCGTATAATTTTTCCTCAAAAAGCGTACCCGGTCACGGCGTAATCAACCTTGATATGGGAAAAACTACCATATCCGTAATAAACATTATGGGTAATATCTTCGTCGAAAACGGGCTTCAAAACGCCTTTGAGGCGGTCGACCGGGCGATTGAAAAAGCCGAGGGAAAGATAATCATAGTCGATTTCCACGCCGAGGCAACCAGCGAAAAACGCGCTATGGGATATTACCTCGACGGCAGAGTATCCGCACTTTTCGGGACCCATACCCACGTCCAGACCTCGGACGCGCAGGTTTTGCCGAACGGCACGGGTTATATCACAGACGCAGGGATGACCGGCACTATCCACTCGGTTTTGGGGGTAAAGACCGACATCATCATCAACCGCCTAAAGACCGGACTTCCGGCGCGTTTTGACCTCGCTTCGGGCGATTGCAGGCTTGAAGGAGTCATTTTTGAGGTTGATGAGAGCACATCAAAGTGCATAAGTGCCGAAAGTGTCAGGATAGAATAGTGAAAAATTTATCATTTATCTATTGAAATCTTTACAAAAATCCTTTATAATAGTAATGTTAGGCAACGAGAAGTTGCATCCAATCTCACCTAAACGGTGAGGTCAAAACACAGCAATTTTCTATATGAAGGAAAAAGGATGTGCAGTTATGATCAACGGAGAGATTCTAAAGAACGCAATAATCTCAGGCGCGCACAACATCAGCGCGCAGAAAAACCATATAAACGACCTCAATATTTTCCCGGTGCCCGACGGTGACACCGGAACAAATATGTCTATGACGGTTATGGCGGCCGCAAAAGCCCTTGAGGATTGCGACAGCACAGACGCCGGCGAGGTCACAAAGATCGCGGCTTCCGCAATGCTCAGAGGAGCAAGAGGCAACTCGGGCGTTATCACCTCGATCCTTTTCAGAGGCTTCGCTCAGGGGCTCAAGGATATGGAAGAGGTCAACGGCAAAAACATCGCTATTGCTCTCGGAATCGGTGTAGACGCTGCGTACAAGGCGGTTACAAAGCCCGCCGAGGGTACCATCCTCACCGTTGCCCGTATGGCGTATGAGGCAGGCGTTGAGGCGTCAAGGTCAAACACAGACCCTGTTTTTGTATGGCAGACAATAGTAAACAAGGCAAACGACGCTCTGGCAATCACCCCCGAGCTTCTTCCCGTGCTTAAAAAAGCCGGCGTAGTTGATGCGGGCGGCAAGGGACTCTGCTCTATCTTCGAGGGTATGCTCGCCACAATCAAGGACGGCGAGGTCATTGAGTATCAGGAAGAGACCGAGCCCGCTCCCACCGTTGATACATTCGAGAGCGCCGCGGCTGAGTTTGACGACGATATCGAATTCACATACTGCACAGAGTTTATCGTAGGCAGAGATCCCGAGATCGAGACCGATCCCGAGGAGCTCCGCGACTACTTAAAAGGAATAGGCGACTGCGTTGTTGTCGTTAACGACGAGGAGATTATCAAGGTACACGTTCATACCGAAACTCCCGGCAACGCGCTTACAAAGGGTCTTGAGTTCGGTCAGCTTCTCACCGTAAAGGTCGAGAATATGAAGGAACAGCACAAGAACGCCAAGAAGAACTCAAAGAAAAGCACTAAGAAAAAGTCCAAAAAGGCAAAGGAATCCGCAAAAGAGGAGTTCAAGTTTGCAGAGCCCACCGAAGATTTCGGATTTGTTGCCGTTGCAGCAGGCGACGGAATGAAAGAGCTCTTTTCGGATCTCGGCTGCACCAACGTGGTTTCGGGCGGTCAGAGTATGAACCCCAGCACAGAGGACATCGTGGAGGCGATAAACGGCACTCCCGCAAAGACTGTCTTTGTGCTTCCCAATAACAAAAACATAATTTTGGCGGCGGAGCAGACCGTCCCGATCGTCAATGACAGAAAAGTTGTTATCGTGCCCACAAGGACTATCCCGCAGGGTATGACCGCGATGCTTAACTTTGATCCCGAGATCTCGCCCGAGAAGAAGGGGACATCATCGCGCTCGAAAACGGTAAGCTCACAATTACCGACAAGAACGCGGTCAAAGCGGTCGTTAAGCTCGCAAAGAGCATGGTAACTCGCGACACCTCGTTTATCACTTTGATTTACGGCGAGGATACAACAGATGAGGAAGCCGAAAAGGCGTATGAGGAGCTTAGAGATAAATTCGGTTCACGCACCGACATCTCGCTTGTAAAGGGCGACCAGCCTGTTTACTACTTTATTTTAAGTGTAGAATGATATAATAAATAGCGGTTAGCCAAGGTCGCTGACCGCTATAAGTTTAAATACAGAGAATTATGGCTTCATTATATAAAATGCCCATTTCCTCATTGGCGGGGATCGGCCCAAAGCGCGCCGAGCAGTTTCAAAAACTCGGAGTCAACTCCGTCGGCGAGCTGATAACCTTTTACCCGCGGGCTTATGAGGACTGGAGCAACGTAGAAAAAATCGAAAATATAACAGAAAGCGGCACATACTGCGTCAGGGCTGTGCTTGCCGCTCCAATATCAGATTCCCGAATATCCGGGGGCAAGATACTCTCAAAGGGCTCGGTGTATGACGACACAGGCTCGCTGCAAATCGTGTTTTTCAATAACAGATACATCAGCTCGATGCTGACGTATGGGATAGAATATTTCTTTTACGGAAAAATAAATTTTGATAAATACGGTTCTCAAATGGTGTCGCCTACATTTTCACCCGTTAGCGAGGGCGCGCGGCTCCATCCGATCTACCGCCAGACAGCGGGGCTAAACGGCAAAACCATCTATAACGCCGTAAAGCAGTCGCTAAAGCTTCTGCCGCCCGTAGTAAATGACCCTCTGCCCGAGCAGGTGAGGAACGCCTTCGGGCTTATGGGGCTTCGCGAGGCTCTGTTTGGTATACATATGCCAAAGGACAACGACGAGCTTGAAGCAGCCCGCAAGCGTCTTGTTACCGAGGAGCTTGTGGTGCTGAACTTCGGGATGAAGAACCTCCGCGCCCACAGCAGGGGAGTCAGCTCGGTAAAAATCAAAAACGATTTTTCCGACGAGTTCGCGACCTACCTTCCGTTTGAGCTCACAAACGCTCAAAATCGCGCTATAGCCGACTGCATAGCCGATATAAAGACAAAATCAGCTCCGATGAACCGCCTTGTTCAGGGCGACGTCGGCTCGGGTAAAACCGCGGTCGCCGCGTCCGTTTGCTACACCGTGATAAAAAACGGGTATCAGGCGGCGTTTATGGCGCCTACCGAGATTTTGGCGCGTCAGCATTTTGAAACCTTCAAAAAACTGTTTGAAAACACCGATATCCGTGTTGAGCTCCTTACGGGCGCGTTGAAAGAAAGCGAAAAAAAGCGCGTCAGAGCTGAGCTCGAGAGCGGAGAGATAGACCTTGTTATCGGCACCCACGCGCTGATAACCGACAAAACCGACTTTTATAATCTCGGCATCGCCGTTACCGACGAACAGCACCGCTTCGGCGTGGCACAGCGCGCAAAACTGCTCTCAAAGGGCAAAAACCCGCATCTTTTGGTAATGAGTGCAACGCCTATCCCGCGAACCTTGGGGCTTATCATCTTCGGCGACTTGGATATTTCGATAATTGATGAACTTCCGCCGTCGCGCAAGCCCGTTCGCACCGTGCTTTTCAATTCTACCCAGCGTAACAGGGCGTATGGCTTTATAAAAAAAGAGATCGCCGCCGGCAGACAGGCGTACATCGTTTGTCCTCTCGTAGAGGAGGGCGAGCTTGACGATGTCGCGTCCGCCGAGGAATACGCCGCCGAGCTTATGCTAAAGCAGTTCTCCGACATCCCCGTCGGCGTGGTTCACGGCCAGATGAAATCGGACGAAAAAGAGGCGGTAATGAGCAAGTTCGCCGCGAACGAGTTAAAATTGCTCGTTGCCACAACAGTCATCGAGGTCGGGGTAGACGTTCCCAACGCATCGGTTATGGTGATAGAAAATGCCGAGCGTTTCGGGCTCTCTCAGCTTCACCAGCTCAGAGGCAGAGTCGGCAGGGGAGACGCTCAGTCCTACTGCATACTCATAAGCGACCACCAGAGCGAACTGACCCGCCAAAGATTAGAGGTAATGTGCTCAACAAACGACGGCTTCAAAATCGCCGATGAAGATCTGCGGATGCGCGGACCGGGTGATTTCTTCGGTCAGCGTCAGCACGGACTTCCGCAGCTCGCTATCGCGGATTTTGCCGATACAAAGAGCCTTGAGCTCTCTCAAAGAATAGTAGATTATATTCTTTTTACATACAAAGATACCCGCTGCGATGAGCTAAAGCTGCTCAACGCCGAGATCGAGCGTCTCTTTGAACGCGGCGGACAAAACACGCTTAATTAGATAGGGAGTAATGTGTATGAAAAGATATACAATAAAAATCATATCCGCCCTTATGGCGTTGCTTGTGATAATTATGTCGTCAGCGGTACCTGCCGGCGCAATATCATTTTCCAACAAGGTCAACGTGAAATCCGCGTCGGCGCTTGTTGTCAGCTTGGATTCGGGCCAGACCGTTTATGAAAAGGACCCCGATTCAAAGCGCTATCCCGCATCAACAACAAAAATTATGACATATATCGTCGCGGTAGAAAACATCGAAGATATCGAAAATACCCGAGTAGAGATCAAAAAGAAAGTTTTAGACAAGCTCAAAAACACAGACAGCTCAACGGCTAATCTCTCCGAGCTTGTCGGAAAAAAGATCAAGGTTATCGACCTGCTCTACGGAATGATGGTTCCCTCGGGCAACGACGCCGCTCTGGTACTTGCCGATTATGTCGGAGAGGGAGATGTAAGCAAATTCGTTGATATGATGAACGAAAAGGCGGAAGAGCTTGAGTGTAAGAACACCCACTTCACTAACCCCGACGGTTTGCACGACCCCGATCACTACACGACCGCTCGCGACCTTTATTTGATTGCAAAATACGCGCTGACCCTGCCGCATTTTGAGCAGATCTCAAATGCCACCGAGTATACCATCGAGGGCGCCGAAGACCCGGTCATCACAACTAATTATCTGATTGACGAGGATCGCGGCGGCGATTACTTTTATACCTACGCAAAGGGCATCAAGACAGGCACGACCAAGGAAGCCGGCAGATGTCTTGTAACTACCGCTTCCGCCGACGGACACACATATATGGCTGTTCTGCTCGGAGCTCCCTACAAAGAGGGCGACGACGAGGAATACTACACCTTTATCGACGCTGCCGATCTGTTCCGCTGGGCGCTTGTCGACCTTGAAATGCAGACGATAAAAAGCGCCGATACCCCTGTTTGCGAGCGAAAGGTAAAGCTCGCGTGGGGCAAGGATAAAATAACCCTTGTTCCGGCAAAGAACCTCAACGCAATAATGCCCAAGGATTTAAAGCCAAGCGATATCGAGATAGAGACCGATGTTCCGGAAGAGATCAAAGCGCCTCTATACACTGACAAGGCTGTCGGTACCGCGTCCGTTTATTACACCGAAAAGGGCAAAGAAAAGCAGCTCATCGCAACAGTTGATCTTGTTCCCGCGGAACAGGTGAATATGAGCGGCATACTCGCGGTGCTCGACGTCATCGGCACGATATTCAAATCCTACTGGTTCCTCGTGATCATCGGGATCATCGTACTTCTTCTGATCATCTATATAATCGCCGCAAAAGTCCACCGCGCCCACCTAAAGCGCAACCGCAAAGTAAAAAAATACCGCAACTTTTAAGCAAATCTGTAAATGCCATTCCGAAAACCAGTGGGATGGCATTTTTATATAACTATATCGTAACAGTATTGTAAATAAAATGTTGTTGAATTTCATCTATATGTTGTGTTATAATTGTTTTAAGGAAAAATAGAGGAGATATATAGTATGAAATGTCCTTATTGCAGCTTTGAGGAAAGCAAGGTTATAGATTCCCGCTCCGCCGATGACGGCGAGAGGATCCGCCGCCGCAGAGAATGTCTTAACTGCGGAAAACGCTTTACCACTCACGAGGTTATCGAGACCGTGCCGATCATCGTCGTAAAGCGCGACAAATCACGCGAGGTCTTTGACCGCAACAAGCTGACCGCGGGTATTCTCAGAGCCTGCGAAAAGCGTCCCGTTTCATTGACTCAGATTGAAGAAATGGTAGATAATATCGAAGCGAGGATCCAGAGCAGCCTCGACCGCGAGATCACCACTATGCAGATCGGCGAGCTCGCTATGGAAGAGATCAAAAAGGTAGACGAGGTAAGCTACGTTCGCTTTGCTTCCGTTTACCGCCAGTTTAAGGATATCAACACCTTTATGGATGAGCTCAACAAGCTCCTGACAGAGAAGAAATAAAGTTTTTTCATCATAAACAGTCCGCCTATACTGAAACGCCGCAGAATTCCTGCGGCGTTTGGTATTAAATCTAATAATGTTATCAATAAGTAAAACATTGACTTTTCATAGCCCTGCCGTTATTATAATGGTAGGGCACTTTTTGAAAGCAGGCGATAATTATGACACAAACAGAAAAAAGATTGTTTTTAATTGAATATTTGTTCTCCGAAAGAGGAGAGGAAATGAGTATTCCGGCAGACGAATATAATCAAAAATGCTTGCTCCGCTCGCTGTTCAATATCCGTATGCCGAAAGATGCAAGCGAGGATTTCCTGAAAATCCAAGACGAGTATTTGCAGGAGGAAAACCGGCGCAAGGGCATTACGGATATAGCGGATCTGCAGCCGATTAAAAAAGATATTTATCTCTTGCAAGGAGACATTACCACACTAAAATGCGGCGCTATTGTCAACGCCGCAAACTCTCAAATGCTCGGCTGCTTCCGGCCCTGTCACGGCTGTATCGACAACGCGATCCATACCTTTGCGGGTATTCAACTGCGTAACACCTGCAATGCTATTATGCAAAAGCAAGGGCATAATGAGCCAACCGGTCGGGCAAAGATCACACCTGCCTATAATCTGCCGTGTAAGTACGTGATCCATACCGTCGGACCGATCGTACAAGGATACTTGACCGAAAATGATTGCGAGCTGCTGAAAAGCTGTTATCTCTCCTGTTTAAAGCTCGCCGAAAAAAACGGCGTAGAGAGTATCGCATTCTGTTGTATAAGCACAGGAGTGTTCGGTTTTCCGCAGAGAGAAGCGGCTAAAATCGCCATTGATACCGTTACGGAATACAAGGCGAGAACCGGCAGCGATATCAAGGTGATCTTCAACGTCTTTAAGAACGACGATTTGGAGATTTATCGGGAGGTGCTGATGAATGAATAACGGCTGTCGGGAAAAGATAGAAAAAGGGCTGAAAGCTCTGCGCGTATTCAGCTGCGTTTCCTACGGCGTCGGCACAAGAGAAGTAAATTTAAAATTTTAAATAAAATCGTTTGATAATTAGAAAGGAGCGATTCATTATGGTAGAAATCAACAGCAGAAAAGCGGCTATCGTAGGCTGCGGATTCGTCGGTTCGGCTTCGGCGTTCGCTATTATGCAGAGTGGTTTGTTCTCAGAGCTCGTTATGATCGACGCCGATAAAAACAGAGCCGAGGGTGAAGCTCTCGACATCAGCCACGGACTTCCGTTCTCAAAGCCGATGCAGATCTACGCCGGCACATACGAGGATATCAGCGACGCGGCGGTGATCATCGTTACCGCAGGCGCGGGTCAGAAGCCCGGCGAAACAAGGCTTGACTTGGTAAAGAAAAACGTTGGGATATTCAAGTCGATCATTCCCGAGATCGCAAAGCATAACAGGAACGGCATACTGCTCATTGTGGCTAACCCCGTCGATATTTTGACATACGCGGCAAAGAAACTAAGCGGTTTCCCGAGCAACAGGGTATTCGGCTCAGGTACAGTGCTTGACAGCGCAAGACTGAAATATCTCCTCGGCGAGCGCCTCGGTGTTGACAGCAGAAGCATCCACGCCTTCATCATCGGCGAGCACGGCGACAGCGAGATCGCCGCTTGGAGCAGCGCCAATGTGTCGGGCGTGCCGCTTCACAAATTCTGCGAGATGCGCGGTCATTACAATCACGTCAAGGCTATGCGCGAGATCTCCGAAAACGTCAAGAACAGCGCTTACGAGATCATCGAGAAAAAGAAAGCGACCTACTACGGGATCGCTATGTCCGTCAAGCGCATCTGCGAGGCGATCGTCAGGGACGAAAAATCCGTCCTTCCCGTGTCGAGCGTGCAGACGGGCGAGGAAATCAACGGAGTGGCTCTATCAATGCCCGCAATCGTGGGTAAGCACGGTGTTGAGGGCTTAGTACCGATCGAGCTTAACGACAAAGAAAAAGCCGCTCTCAAAGAATCGGCTGATACTCTGAAAGCGGTTATCAATGATGTATTAGAAGATTGTTGATATAACGTCAACATGGCACTGCATAATAAAAAAGATATATAGATCACGGTTGTTATAAAGCAGCCGTGATTTTTATTTGCATCGGCGCCGTTGTACAAGTTACAGATGTAAGATCAACTGAATTTCTTCGCTTGTGCGACCGCGAGCCTGTCGCAGCGTTCGTTTTCAGGGTGACCCGCGTGGCCTTTTACCCAGTTTATCTCGACCGTATGTATGTCGCACAACTTTAGAAGCTCCTCCCAGAGCTCGGGGTTCAGCGCGGGCTCTTTTTTGTTGCGCATCCAGCCGTTGGCCTGCCATTTTTTCGCCCAGCCCAAATTCAATGCGTTGCAAACATACTGAGAATCGCTGTACAGTGCGACCTCACACGGTTCTTTAAGTGCCTCAAGCCCTTTGATCACCGCGGTCAGCTCCATACGGTTGTTGGTCGTTACCGGCTCTCCGCCCGAAAGCTCCTTTTCAACTCCGTTATATCTCAAAATCGTGCCCCAGCCTCCGGGACCCGGGTTGCCGCTGCACGCTCCGTCTGTAAAAATCTCTACTCGCTTCAATTCGATTCTCCTTGAAATATTATTTATCATATATATTTTGCCACAAAACCGCAATAATAACAATAGCAAATCCAAATTTTTGCAAAAATATTTACATATAAATCAATATAATTCTTTTTTAATATTGACAAAAAAGCTTGTTTTAAGGTAAAATAAAATGAATATGTAAGCTTGGGGTATTATACCCTTGATATAAATGAACGGAAAAATCTATAGAAACACGGAGGTTATTTTTGTGAGTTCAACCGGCAAAAACAAAAATTATAAACTCAAACAAAATCGGTACTCAAAAAACGTAAAGTCAAAAACGAACAACACAAGACAGAGCTACGACAAAATCACCAAGAAAAAGGGCAGGGGTAATCAGCCTAAGCAGGTGAAAAAGCCGTCGGTAAAAATCTCGTTCCTGGGCGGACTTAATGAGATCGGCAAAAACATCACACTTATCGAGTGTGAAAACGACATAGTTATCGTCGACTGCGGAATGGCGTTTCCTGACGGCGATATGCTCGGCGTAGATCTTGTAATTCCTGATTTTACCTATATTGAGCAGAATTTTGAAAAAGTAAGGGGTATCGTCCTCACCCACGGACACGAGGACCACATCGGCGGACTGCCGTTTCTGCTTTCGAGAGTCAACGTTCCCATCTACGGAACTCCGCTTACGCTCGGACTCGTAGGCAACAAGCTCAGAGAGCACAGCCTGTTCAATAAAACCCAACTCAACGAGGTCAAAGCTGGCAGCACGATAAAGCTCGGATGTATGAGCATCAAGTTTATCCACGTAAACCACTCGATCCCGGACTCGGTAGCGTTCGCGATCGACACTCCCGCCGGAACGATTGTTCACACCGGCGACTTCAAAATCGACTGTACGCCTATTACGGGCGAAATGATCGACCTTTCGAGCTTTGCCAGAGTAGGCGACAGCGGGGTTCTCGCACTTCTTGCCGAGAGCACGAACGCCATGCGCGCGGGCTATACGCCCACCGAAATGCTCGTTTCCGAAAGCCTTGACAATTTGTTCAAGAGAGCGGAAAAATACAGAATAATTATCGCTACATTCGCGTCAAACGTCAACCGCGTCCAGCAGATCATCAACTGCGCCGAAAAATACGGCCGCAAGGTCGCGTTCTCGGGCAGAAGTATGGTCAACTATATGGACGTTGCCCAAAAGCTCGGCTATCTGAGTCTTCCGAAAAACATATTGATAGACATCGATATGCTCGACAAATACCTATCATAATTTCTGCCAACCCGATCCCCGGCAACGAAAAGACCGTCGGCAACGTTGTTGACGAGCTGCTAAAGCGCGGCTGCAAGGTGATTTACGAGGGTATGTACGATGTCCACGTTTCCGGACACGCCTGTCGTGAGGAACTCAAGATCATCCACAGGCTCGTAAAGCCAAAATACTTCATTCCCGTCCACGGCGAGCATAAGCACCTCAGAAAGCACGCTGAGCTTGCCGAGTTTCTCGGAATGGATAAAAGCAATATCTTCATTCCCGACGTCGGAACGACCGTTGAGATCAACGAGGATCAAATGAAAGAAGCCGCGTCTGTTCCCGCCGGCAAGGTGTTTGTTGACGGACTCGGAGTCGGCGACGTCGGCAGCATCGTATTAAGAGACAGAAAGCATCTCGGTCAGGACGGACTGATAATAATAGTTGCCTCACTTGATGTCTACGACGGCCACGTTATCAGCGGCCCCGATATCGTCTCGCGCGGTTTTGTATATGTGCGTGAGAACGAGGGTCTGATTGATGAGGTCAAAAAACTCGCTCTCGATATTCTCGAGGATTGTGCCGAGAAGAATATCCACGAGTGGGGTATAATCAAAAACAGGATCAAAGATGAGATTTCAAAGCTGATCGCGCAAAAGACGCGCCGCGCGCCTATGATCCTCCCGATACTTCAGGAGGTATAAAGCATACGGTCAGCTGATATGAGGTTGAAATGAAAAAAAGAATTTGGACATTGGCGCCGTGGTTTTTGCTGTTCTCGGCAGCGATGTTCGTTATGGCGGTTTTCACGATACAGTACAACGAATTATTGGCTTGCTTGGAGCTTATTGTCTCCGGCGCTTCAGCGGTCCTTGTACTTGTATTGTCGATCAATTTTCGCAGATACATCCAGAATATGGTCAAAACCACTGCAAACCATATCAGCGGTTTTAACTCTGATTTTCTTGACAAATATAAATATCCGGTCGTAGTAGTCGGTTCCAAGGGTGATATTTTCTGGTGCAATTCACGCTTCAGAAAGGTGCTCGGCAGCCGAAGCCCCGAGGGCGATAGCATCAACGCGTACCTCGGCGGAAAAAGCATTTTTGACATTGCCGATTCCGACGGTGTGGATGTTGCCATAGACGGCAAGGAATTTACCGTTTACGCGCTATGGGTTGGCGATGGTATTATCTGTCATTTTATAGACAACACTTACTACAAGTCCGTTGTACGCGAATACAACGCGTCATTGCCCTGCGTAGCGCTTATAACCTTTGATAACGCCGACGACTTCCTTACAAGCTCCGAGGAATTCTACTCCACTGTCGCTATTTCGGTAGAGGCTAATCTTCAGGGCTGGGCGATGGACTACGACGCGATGTATAAAAAAATAAGCAACAATCGTTATATGCTCATATTCCGCGACGCCGATGTTGACAAAATGATTTCGCTGCGTTTCCCGATCCTAAAGGATATTCGCTCGATCGGTACGGCGCGCTATACACCGACGATCTCCGTAGGTCTCGCGCGCGGCTGCAAAACTGTCCATGAAAGCGAGATCGCGGCGCGTAAGGCGCTCGAAATGTCGCTTGGCAGAGGCGGAGACCAGGTAGCTATCATTAAAGATAACAGCTATGAGTTCTTCGGAGGTACCGCAGCGGCTTCGGAAAAGGTCAGCAAGGTGCGTATGAGGGTCATCGCCAATGCCATAAGACGTTCGGTCGCCGATTCCGACAAGGTCTACATAATGGGACACCGCTTTTCGGATCTCGACTGCATCGGCGCGGGTGTGGGTCTGCAGTGTATAATGGAACAAAGCTTCAAAAAGTACAGCAAGGTCGTTGTCAACGAAGAAACCTCAATGGCAAGACAGTTGATCGATTATACGCGAGAAAAGCTTGATACCGAAGTGTTCATTACCCCTGAAAACGCAATTAAAGGCGTGACCTCCAAATCTCTGCTGATTATTGTAGATACACATATAAAGAGCTCGCTCGAAAGCCCCGAGCTCTATGAAAAGTTCAAAAAGATTGTAATAATCGACCATCACCGCAGAGCGGTCGATTATATTGATAATTCGCTCGTATTCTGCCACGAACCGTCCGCTTCATCAGCGAGCGAAATGTGCGCAGAGATCATTAGCTACTTCGACGACCAGTCGCTCGGCTATATACAAGCTGACGCGCTGCTCTCGGGCATTATGCTCGACACCAAAAATTTTGTGCTCAAAACAGGCGTTCGCACCTTTGAAGCAGCGGCGTATCTAAGGCGTAAGGGCGCAAATACCCTCACCGTCAAAGAGATGTTCTCAGGAAGCATAGAAACCTACCGCGAAAAGGTCGATATCGTCGTAAGAAGCGAAGTTTACCGCGGATGTGCCGTGTCAAAAACAAACCTGCAAAAGGAAGATATCCGTCTCGCGGCGGCACAGGCTGCCGACGAAATGCTCACCCTAAAGGGCATCGTGGCGTCGTTTGTAATCTTCGGCAATGAAAAAAAGCTAAACATTTCCGCTCGAAGCTACGGACGCGTCAACGTTCAGCTTATTATGGAAAAGCTCGGCGGAGGCGGTCATCAGACTATGGCAGCGACCCAGCTTTACGATACTACCTTTGAGTCCACTTTTGAACAGCTAAAGCAGGCGATAGACAAGGTTTTGGACGACAACGAGGAATAACCCAACAAAAGATTATCAATTTATCGGCATATAGAAAGGAAATATTATGAAAGTAATTTTATTGCAAGACGTTAAGTCACTCGGCAAAAAGGGCGAGCTTGTAGACGTATCAGAGGGCTACGGCAGAAACTTCCTGCTTCCCAAGAATATGGCAAAGGAAGCCAACGCCCAGGCTATGAACGAGTATAAAAATGCAGAAAACTCAAAGCAGTACAAAATCGACACCGCAAAGGCTCAGGCTCAGGCTAACAAAAAAACTCTTGAGGGCAAGACCTTCAAGATGACCGCCAGAGCCGGCAAGGGTGGCAAGCTCTTCGGCAGCATAACCGCAAAGCAGGTAGCGGAGGAGATCAAAAGGCAGTACAGTATCAATGTCGACAAGCGCAAGGTAGTTCTTGAGCGCGACATCAAGGAGTTCGGTACATATAACGCGGAGGTCAAGCTCTATACAGGCATTTCCGCTAACATTGTGATCCAGGTATCGGAAGCATAAAAAACTTTAAGGAAACCAAAATGGCTAATACGGAATTCACAAGCGAGTTTACAACTCTGCCGTACAGCGCCGAGGCTGAACAGGCTGTGCTCGGAGCTATCATTCTTGACAGCACTGTTTTTGACAAGGTCCTCGACCATGTAACTTCGCCGGATTTCTTCTATATCGGACTGCATAAGCAGATTTTTCAGCAGATGCAGGATATGATGAACTTCGGCACTTCTATTGATGTTGTAACTCTGCTTGACAGATTAAAAAAGAGCGGCGCGTTCGACGAGGCAAACGGAAAAACCTATATTATGGACTTGGCGGAAAACTGTCCGTCTATCTCCAACGCCGAGGAATACGCCAAAATAATCAAAGAAAAATACCAGCTCAGACTATTAATCACAGCGTCGCGCAAGACAATCGACGAGGCAACGGCGGGAGAAGGGGAGACCTCTCTGCTGCTTGATTCGGCGGAGCAAAGGCTTTTTGACATCCGCTCCGACAGCAGCAAAACAGGGCTTGAGCGCATCGATTCGGTGCTGTTCCAGACCTTTGCCCGACTCGATTCACTCAACCGCGAGGCCGATGATTCTCTGCGCCCTGTTCCCACGGGTATCGATGACCTTGACAGGATGATCACCGGACTCAACCGCTCCGACCTTATCATTTTGGCAGCCCGTCCCGGTATGGGCAAGACGAGCTTTGCGCTCAACATCGCGCGCAACGTTGCCTGCAAGTCCAAAAAGACAGTAGCGTTTTTCTCGCTCGAAATGCCCAAGGAACAGCTTGCCAGCCGTCTTTTGTCCTCAGAGGCGCTCGTCGGCGGAACAAAGCTTCGCACGGGCAAGCTCAACGACGAGGACTGGAACCGCCTTATTCCCGCGAGCGACATTTTAAAAGAAGCTCCGCTGTACCTTGACGATACTTCAACGATCACCATCACAGAGATGAAGTCGAGGATCCGCAGGCTCAAAAATATAGATTTGGTCGTCATCGACTACCTCCAGCTTATGGCGAGCGGCAGAAGGATCGACAACCGTGTTCAAGAGATCTCGGCTATCACCCGAAACCTAAAAATTATGGCAAAGGAACTAAACGTTCCCATCATCACATTATCCCAGCTTTCGCGTGCTTCAGAGCAGCGCACGGGCGACCATCGTCCGCAACTCTCCGACCTGAGAGATTCGGGTTCTATCGAGCAGGACGCCGACATCGTGCTTTTCCTTTATCGCGAGGGCTATTACGATAAAGAGGACGGCGAAAACGCCGCCCCCACGGCAGATATGAATTCTGGCGAGTGTATTGTCGCAAAGAACCGCCACGGAGAGACCAACACCGTAAAACTCCACTGGCAGGGCGAGTTTATGCGCTTTACCGGAACCGATAACCGCCACCATGAGCCGTAACGAAATCGCCGCCGAGGTAATTACCAAAGCTCAGGCGGCAATAAAAAAATATAACCTATTATCCGAAAATGACAGCGTTATCATCGCGCTGTCGGGAGGAGCGGACTCGGTCACGCTCCTAAGTGTTCTTAATTCTATAAAAGAAAAATATAACTTGACGCTTTACGCCGCACACCTAAATCATGGTATCCGCGGCGAGGAAGCCGACAATGATGAAAAATTCTGTAAAATTCTGTGTGAGAATTATAATATCAAACTTTTTGTAAAGCATATTGATGTTCCCAAGCTGTGCGCCGAGCAAAAAATCAGCGCCGAGCTCTGCGGCAGAAACGAGCGTTATAAGTTTTTTGACGAGCTTTCCTCAGAGCTTAACGCCAAGGTCGCCACGGCTCACACCGCGAGCGATAACGCCGAGACACTGCTTTTTAACTTATGCAGAGGCAGTTCATTGATGGGCGCGGCGGCGATACCTCCTAAAAGAGGCAACATCATCAGACCGCTTATTACAGTCACAAGGGATGAGATCGAAAGCTACTGCGCGGCATATTCGCTTGCATATGTCACTGACAGCACTAATATGTCGGACAGCTATACGCGCAACAAGATACGCCACAATGTGATCCCGGCGCTGAAGGAGATCAATCCGCAGGCTGAAAACGCTATGCTCGCATTTTCCCGCGACGCTGCTGAGATTTCAGAATTCCTTGAAAAGAGCGCGGAAGAGCGTCTTAATTCTTCAAAAGAAAAATACGGCTTTAACATCCAAACGCTGCTGCAAAACGATCCCGCCGTACTAAAGGCGGCTATCGCCAAGCTGTGCAGGGATAACAACGCCGACGCCGAACGACGCCACATCGAGCTCATAGTATCAATGCTGAAAAGCGGAGGAGCCGTAGAGCTAAAAAACGGTAAAAAAGCCGTTTGCGCTCAAAATACACTTAGAATTATTACCGACAAAACCGAAAATACGCATTTTTCCCTTGCTTTTGATAAAAATATGAGCTTTTTTTACCTCGGCAAAAATATCGAGGCAAAAATGGATCATTCTCTCATAAAAGCCCAAAAACTTGTATTCAGAACGCGAAAAAGCGGAGATTTCTTTACTTTTCCGGTAAGAAATGTTAAAAAGCCGCTTCGCCGCGCGCTAAACGAGCAAAAGATCCCCGCCGAGCTGCGGGACGAGCTTTTGGTACTCTGTGACGGCAGCACTGTTCTCTGGTGCGCGGGCTTGGGGCTTTCAAAGCAGGGAAAAGAGCTTGATATAAAAATTATTGTTCGATAAAAGAAAAATGAGGAGTAAAAATATGCATTATAATGGCAAAGAGTTTATAATGATCGGTTTGCTAAAGGGCAGTATTGCCTTTATGGTCGATCTTATGAAAAAGGTCGATCTTGACTTTGCGATCGACTTTATGGTAGCCTCAAGCTACGGAAGCGGAACCGAGAGCTCTGGCAAGGTAAAAATCAAGCATGAAGGCACGATACCCGTAGAGGGCAAGGATATTCTTATTATTGAGGATATCATAGATTCGGGCAACACGCTCAACTTTGTATGCAATTACTTAGTTTCAAGGGGAGCAAAGAGCGTCCGCGTAGCGACACTGTGCGATAAACCCGCACGCCGCAAGGTTCCCTTTACACCCGACTATGTCGGAACCGAGATCCCTGACGAATTCATTGTCGGCTACGGATTTGACTATGACGAAAAATACAGAAACTTACCGTACATAGGCGTATTAAAGCGTTCTGTTTATGAGTAAGCTAAATTGCCATTGCCGCAAAGCGGCAATTTAGCTCGCCAAATGCGAACAAAGGAGTTGATATAATTTGGACAATAAAAAAAGAGGCCCAAGCCTGCTTCTCTATCTCGCGATACCGATAATCCTTATTATCATAGCCGCGATATTCTTGACAACAAGGCAGACCGAAACGCCCAAGACTTCCGAGCTTGTACAGTACTTTGCTGACCACAAGGTAGAAAGCTATACCATCAACTACGGCTCGGGTGCGATCGAGATAACCCTAAAGGAGGGCGAGACCGCCTATCCCAAGGACGAGGATTCAAAGGATTCAAATTCCGGTAATCCGATCAGCTCGGCGATTTCCTCGAATATAACCACAAATTCCGATGAGAATGTTGTCGTCAAGGGACAGCTTGCGGATATCCAAAGATTTTTGGATACGATAGAGCCCTATCAAAAGGATGAGGACGGCAAGACTATACCGTACAATCTTGTAAGGGCAAGCGATAACTCATTCCTGGTTGAAATAATCCCCACGATCATTATGGTTGCGATATTCATCGGCGCTTGGATCTTCATTATGAAGCGAATGGGCGGCGGCGGAATCGGCAAGGAAATGAGCTTTGGCAAGGCAAAGATCAAAAACAGCAACGATGACAAGCGCAAAACTACCTTTGACGACGTCGCGGGAGCGGATGAGGAAAAGGAAGAGTTAGCGGAAGTCGTTGAGTTCCTTAAATCGCCCGATAAATTCAACAAGTTAGGCGCGCGTATTCCCAAGGGCGTGCTGCTTGTGGGACCTCCCGGAACAGGTAAGACCCTGCTCGCCCGCGCAGTTGCGGGAGAGGCGGGGGTACCTTTCTTCTCAATTTCGGGTTCCGACTTTGTAGAGATGTTTGTCGGCGTCGGCGCTTCGCGTGTGCGTGATTTGTTCGACCAGGCAAAGAAAAGCTCGCCCTGCATCATTTTCATTGATGAGATCGACGCGGTAGGCCGCCAAAGAGGCGCGGGTCTCGGCGGAGGTAACGATGAGCGCGAGCAGACTCTTAACCAGCTACTCGTAGAGATGGACGGCTTCGGCGTAAACGAGGGCGTTATCCTCATCGCTGCAACTAACCGTCCCGACGTACTCGATCCCGCTCTGCTCCGTCCGGGCAGATTTGACCGTCAGGTAGTAGTAAGCTATCCCGACGTTGCCGGACGTGAGGCTATCCTCAAGGTGCACGCGCGCAAAAAGCCGCTTGCTCCCGATGTCAAGCTGAGAACTATCGCCAAGACCACCGCCGGATTCACGGGCGCTGATCTTGAAAATCTGCTCAACGAGGCGGCTCTGCTCGCCGCGAGGGCGGATAAAAAAGCGATCACAATGAAAGAGATCGAAGAGGCTACGATCAAGGTCGTAGTCGGAGCGGAGAAAAAGTCAAAGGTAATGAGCGAAAAGGAAAAGAAGCTCACCGCTTATCACGAGGCAGGTCACGCTATCCTTTTCGATATACTCGAGACCCAAGACCCTGTTCACGAAATTTCGATCATCCCGCGCGGTATGGCGGGCGGATATACAATGCCGTTGCCGACCGAGGATAAATCATACAATTCGCGCAAGGAGATGCTCGAGGATATCGTTGTATCGCTCGGCGGACGTGTTGCCGAGGCTCTTATTCTCGACGATATATCCACAGGCGCTTCCAATGATATTGAAAAGGCTACTAAAACCGCGCGCGCAATGGTCACCAAGTACGGTATGACCAAGGAGCTGGGCTGTGTTAACTACGGAAGCGAGAGCGGAAGCGTATTCCTCGGCAGAGACTACGGCAGAACTCAGGACTACTCAGAGGCTACCGCCGCTAAGATCGACGAGCTCGTGCTCGAGATCGTCAACGAAGCCTATGCCAAGGCTGAGAAGCTCCTCAGCGAGAATATAGACAAGCTTCACGAGATCGCGGCTTATCTTATCAAACACGAGAAGATGAGCAGCACCGACTTTGAGGCTGTTATGAACGGCACTTATGTTGAGCCGATCGAAGAAGATGACGATGATGAGGATGAGTTCATCCCTGAGCCCACAGCGGAAACCATAACGGCCCCTACGGTTGAACCCGCAGAGGATCCCGCTACGACCTTTGAGGATTTCACGCCTGCAGAGGACTCAACAGATAAAGAGATATAATTCTGCAAAAGAAAAAAGAGTCGGTTTTTACCGGCTCTTTTTGTATATGTAAAAATGATTTAGTCGATTCTCTTATCGCAGTAGTCGCACATCTCCATACCGAGCTTTTCATAGCAGTAATTCGGCAGGTATTCCTCGACCTGTGTAACGCACTTCGGATTGCTGCACCTGTGTTCGCTGAGTTTCTTGTCCCTTGCCTTCAGCGTAAAATCCTCGTCCTGCAAAAGCAGAAGGATCAAAGCCATCCTTCCGTACATTCCGTACTGCGCCTGCTTAAAGTAGAGCGCTCTGGGGTCGTCGTCGATATCAACGGTGATCTCGTTTACTCTGGGGAGTGGATGAAGAACTATCATATCCTCGCGTGCAAGCTCGAGCTTCGGCTTGTCGAGCACAAAAACATCCTTTTGCGCAAGGTAATCCTCCTCGCTCTTGAACCTCTCGCGCTGGATCCGCGTCATATAGAGCATATCGAGGTCGGTTATCGCGTCGGCAAGGCTGTGGCAGATTGTGTATTTGCAGTTGTGATTTTCAAGAATATCAATGATATAAAGCGGCACGCCGAGCTCGGGCGTAGAGATAAGCGTAAACGAGTTGTTCTCGTACTTTACCAGAGCCTTTATCAGCGAGTGGACTGTTCTGCCGTTGAGCAAATCGCCGCAAACGCCGATTTTAAGGTTATCGAGCCTGCCTTTTTCGCAGCTAAGTGTAACGATGTCGGTAAGCGTCTGGGTGGGGTGGAGGTGACCGCCGTCTCCGCAGTTGATAAACGGAATGTCAGAGTACAGTGACGCCGCCATCGCCGTACCCTCAACAGGGTGGCGCATAGCGATGATGTCCGCGTATCCGCTGATAACGCTGACCGTATCTTTCAGGTTCTCACCCTTTGCAACCGATGAATTCATCGGGTTGTCAAAGCCGATCGTTCGTCCGCCGAGCTTCAGCATAGCGGTCTGGAACGACATCTGAGTCCTCGTACTCGGCTCATAAAACAGAGTCGCCAATATTTTTCCGTCACAGGCGTGGCGGTAGTCGGCAGGGCTCTGCATTATTTTTTGCGCCTTTCTTACAAGCTTATCGATCTGCTGTGTCGACATAGATTCAAGGTCGATAAGGTTTTTGTTATACATATTAAACCCCCTATTGTTTTATTTGTAGGGGCGGGCATTGCCCGCCCGCGGTATATTGCAAAGTATTCCTTGTTTTTGCGGGCGAGCAATGCTCGACCCTACAGTTATTGTACCAGAATACAATGAGTAAATCAACAATGATTTGAATTAATTACCGCCTCGGCGCATTTTATACCGTCAACAGCGGCAGAGATTATTCCGCCGGCGTAGCCTGCGCCCTCGCCGCAGGGGTAAAGACCGCCGAGAGCTATGCTTTGCAGCGTTTTATTATCCCTGATTATCCGTATGGGTGACGAGCTCCTTGTTTCAAGTCCGGTCAAAACAGCGTCGTCGCAGTCAAAGCCGCGCAGTTTTTTGCCCATATCTCGGATAGCGGTTTTCATATTATTACTGACGTATTCGGGCAGGATGCGGTTGAGGTCGCTCAGCTCGTAGTTCGGCATAATGCTCGGCTTTACCGAGCCGATACTGCTTGATTTTCTGTCGTTTAAAAAATCCCCGACTCTCTGAACGGGCGCGGTATAATTTCCGCCGCCGAGCTCATAAGCTGCCTTTTCAAGCCTGCGCTGAAAATACATTCCGCCGAGCGGACTGTCGCTGTCGTAATCATCGGGGGTTACGCCGACAAGCAAAGCGGCGTTTGAGTTTACGCTGTCGCGCTTGAATTCGCTCATACCGTTGGTGCAGAGCATATTCTCCTCGCTCGAAGCGTTTACGACCTTGCCGCCCGGGCACATACAGAACGTATACGCTCCGCGCTTGTCCTCGGTGCGGACGTTCATCTTGTAGTACGCCGCGCCGAGTGCTTTGTTCCCGGCAAATTTGCCGTACTGGCTTTTGTCGATCTCCTCGCGCAGATGCTCTATCCTCGCGCCGACGGAAAACGCCTTTGCCTCTATCGGCAGTTTTTTGCCGTGGATCATTTCAAAGGTATCCCTTGCGCTGTGACCAATCGCGAGAATGATATTTTCGGTTTCGATTACGGATTCCTTGCCGCCGCTTTCAACTGAAGCGCCGCTTATCTTTCCGTCCTTATCCTTAATGCCGGTAAGCTTTGTTTCAAACATCACTTTGCCGCCGAGGCTGATGATTTCTTCTCTTATGCTCTTGACCGTGATTTTCAGCTTGTCCGTGCCGATATGCGGCTTTGCGTTGTAAAGAATCTCCTCCGGAGCGCCGTGGTTTACAAATTCATTAAGCACCTTGCGCTGGCGGTTGTCCTTTGTACCCGTGTTCAGCTTTCCGTCAGAAAACGTGCCCGCGCCGCCCTCGCCGAACTGTACGTTTGACTCACAGTTCAGCTTTCCGCTGTTCCAGAACTTATCAACATCGGCGGTCCTGCTGTCAACGTCTCTGCCGCGCTCAATAACGATAGGCTTCGCGCCGCTCTGCGCGAGGATAAGCGCCGCGAATAATCCCGCGGGGCCCATTCCGACAACAAGCGGAGAAGTACCGCCGTTCCACTTCGGGACTTCGTAACTATACGGCTTTACAATAGCCGCGTTTTTGCACTTTTTTACAGCGGTGTTTTCGTTTGAATAAAGCTCAACGTCGACCGAGCATAAAAAATAGATATTATCCTTTTTACGCGCGTCTATCGAGCGCCTGTACAGGCTGAGGCTTTTTATCGCGCTGTCGTTTATTCTAAGCTCCCTGCAAACCTTGTTCTTCAATGTATCGTCGGAGTAGGAGAGAGGGATGCGGATATTGCTCACTCTGATCATAGGCTTTCACCCGCGATTATTCCGCTCGCAAACGCAAAGTGCAGGTTATATCCGCCGCATTCGCCGCAGATATCGACCGCCTCGCCGCAGACGTAAAGGTTATTTACTTTTTTGCTCATCATTGCTTTGCCGTCGATCTCGCTTCCCTTAACACCGCCGAGCGCGCACTGCGCCTGTTCAAAGCCCGCCTTGCCCGTGACCTTGAATTCCATATTTTTTGCGGTTTTTGTCAGCGTTTTCAGTTCATTGTCCGTAAGCTCGGAAATGTTTTTATTGAAGCCTGTGCCGCTTTGTTTAAGTACAGCCTGAGCGAGCCTTTTTTGCAAAATCCCCGTAAAAATATTGTCGGCAGTTAAAAAACCGAAACGCTCTCTATTGTTTTCCAAATGACCATATAATTCTCTAAAAGAAATATTATCAACTAAGTCGAGCTTGATAACATCATTTTCTTTCGCGTAAAGCGATAAATTAAACACACAGATCCCCGACAAAGCATTTTCGGTGAATTGTATCTCGCCGGATTCCTCTTTGATCGGTTCGGCGTTTCTGTAAAGCGATGCTTTTCCCGCGGCGCGCAAGCCTTTAAGCGATTTTAATACGGCTGAATCTACCTTTACTGGACAAAGCGCGGGGGAGAAAGGCACGACAGTATGACCGAAGTTTTTAAGATAATCAAGTCCGCTCGCGCTTCCGCCGAGCTTAGGAGAAGCCTTTGAGCCGCAGCAGATAATAAGCTTTTCGCAGTTTATTACTCTGTCGGCGGTTTTTACCGCGAAGCCTTTGCCGCTTTTTGAAAGGCTGCGGATAGTCTGACCGCAAAGAATATCCACGCCGAGGCTTTCGCAATTGAACCTCAAAATATCAAGCACAGAGCTCGCCTGCTTTGAAACAGGATAATACCTGCCCTCGTTATCGCAGTAAGTCAGAAGCCCCAAGTTATTAAAATAATCGAGCAGGGCGGGGGTATCGTATCTTTCAAGCACATCTGTAATTTGAGTAAATGAGCCGATATATTTGTCCTCGGCAACATTGTTGTTTGTGAGGTTACACCTGCCGTTGCCGGTCGAGAGCAGCTTTTTGCCGACTCTGTCGTTTTTCTCGATTATCGCTATATTTAGTTTATTATCATTTAGTTTTGCGGAGATCGCGCACATCAGCCCCGATGCTCCGCCGCCGATTATGACAGCGTCAAAGTAGTTCTTCATATTTTCACCTATGAAATAAGGCAGCACAAAGCTGCCTTTATAAGTTTACTGTTATTATTTCGGAGCGAAGATAGCGCTGATGCCGCCGAATACGCCCATACTTGCCAAGCCCATGATAAGACCTGCCAAAACAACACCGCACATAACGGCGATAACGCTCTTTTTGAATCCCATATCCAAAAAGCTCGCCGCGAGCGTACCTGTCCATGCGCCTGTGCCGGGCAGCGGGATACCTACGAACAAAAACAGAGCGACAAACAGACCCTTGCCTGCTTTTTTCTGAAGCTTCTGACCGCCCTTTTCGCCCTTGTTGTAGCACCAGGTAAAGAACTTGCCGATGTATTTTTTATCCTTGCCCCAGATAAGCACCTTTCTCGCGAAGAAGTAAATAAGCGGAACAGGGAGCATATTGCCGATAATACAAACAACATATGCCCAAAAGAGCTCCCAGCCCTGCATACCCATACCTACGGCAACGGGGATAGCTCCTCTGAGTTCAACGATCGGAACCATTGAAATTAAAAAAATAATAAGATACTTAACAAAAATAGGCATAATTAATCTCCTTAGTTTTTATCTACACAAGTATAGCAGAATTTGGCTTTTTTTTCAATATCGAAAACTTAAAATTTGCGCTATATAATTACAATAGTTTTATACTCATTGACATTATTTTATTTTCAGCTACAATATAATAAGGCAATACCGAACACGTAAATTATACGGTACTGACTAAGGATGATATTATGCAGCAAAAGCAAACGGGAGTTGTTTTCAGGATAATAGTATTCTCGCTGACCGCTTTGATGATCGGCTTTGTGTTCTTTCGTTCTTCAATGACAGCGGAGGCATCGACCGTAGAAAGCAACGGCACTATCGGCTTTTTGACAAACATTTTCAAAAGCTTTGGATTATCGGTAGAGATATCCGATCATCTAATCAGAAAAACAGCTCATTTTGCTGAGTTTTTTGTAATAGGCGGCTTGCTTATGAGCTGCGCCTATTCGTTTGACCGCTTCAATCCGTACAAATACAGCTTTGTTGTGCTTTTTGTCGGGCTGTTTACCGCGGTGATCGACGAATTTATCCAGCTGTTTTTTGAAGGAAGATCGGCAGAGATAACCGATGTTCTGATCGATTTTTCGGGTGTGGTCACAGGCGCGCTGTTTATGCTGCTGTTTTATTTTATATACATAAAAATCAGGTATAAAAAGGATAAGGGAAAATAATGGAAAGTACAGAAATAAAAAAAGAGAATAAAATGGGCACTATGCCCGTTGTTAAGCTGATAGTCACTATGTCGCTGCCGGCGATATTGTCGATGACCGTGCTTGCGATGTACAATGTGGTAGACAGCATCTTTGTCGGCAACTACAGCCAAAACGGACTTGCGGCGTTGTCGATAGTCTATCCTATGCAGCTGCTGCTTATCTCCGTATCGGTAGGAACCGCGGTGGGTGTAAACTCGCTTGTCTCCCGAAAGCTCGGCGAAAAGGAATTTGCAGAGGCAAACAGCGCCGCTACTCACGGACTTATTACCTGTCTGTTTTCATATGTTCTGTTTTTGCTGCTCGGGATATTCGCGGTCAAGCCGTTTATGAACATTTTTACAAAAGACCCCGAGATAATGCAGTTCGGAATAGATTACCTGCGTATAGTGCTTATTCTTTCGATTTTTTCTATAATCCAGGTGATGATCGAAAAAACCTTGCAGGCAACGGGAAATATGATATACCCGATGCTGTTCCAGATGCTCGGCGCGGTAGTCAATATCATCTTTGACCCGCTGCTGATTTTCGGTATCGGTCCGTTCCCCGAGATGGGTATCAGCGGCGCGGCGATAGCTACGGTTTTCGGCCAGTTCTGCGGAATGGTGTTCGCCGTGATAGTTTTGTTCACAAAAACGCACCAGGTAAAAATAACGTTCAAGGACTTCAAAATCAAAGCGAGTATGCTCAGGCAGATCTACGGCGTGGGCTTCCCGTCCATCATTATGCAGTCGATAAGCGCGATTATGATGCTCGGGCTCAATACGATATTTACAATGAACGATTCGGCGGTCTCCGTTACCGTTTTGGGCGTATACTTCAAGCTCCAGAGCTTTGTATTTATGCCCTGCTTCGGTCTTAACCAGGGCGTGCTGCCGGTGCTTGGCTATAACTACGGCGCCCGCAACAAAAAAAGGGTATATTCTACGCTTAAATGCGGTATAGTCATCGCCGTGTGTATTATGGCGGTAGGCGTTACGCTGATGTGGCTGATTCCCAACAGGCTTATCGCGATGTTCGGCGGCGACCAAAGCCTGATGGACGCCGGCATCCCCGCGTTCAGGATCATCAGCCTGTGTTTTGTTCCCGCGGCAGTCAGCATTATTATGATCACGCTGTTCCAGGCAACGGGCAAGGGATTCAGAGGTCTGTTTATCTCGTTCGCGCGTCAGCTTGTTGTGCTGCTTCCGGTGGCATATCTGCTCTCGATCACGCTCGGCGTAGGCTATGTATGGTACGCTTTCCCGATCGCGGAGGTGGTAGCGCTTACGATCGCGCTGCTGTTCTTCCTGAATCTCGTCAGGGGAGATTTTAAAAAGCTTCAATAAATAACGCACCTCGGCGCATATATATGTACCGAGGTGATTTTTTTGGAAGAAAACATTACATACGATAAAAACTGGCAGAGCGTGTCGCAATCCGAATATCCAAAGCTCGGCGGCTCCGAACCAGAAAAGGACGAAGAACCCGATAAAGAGCCAAAGAAAAACGTCCCAAAGCATTACCTTTTGACCGTGCAGCTTGTGGTTTGTATTTTGATAGGCCTCGGCGCGTTTATTTTAAAATCCGTCGGCGGAGATACATACAAAGCTTTCCGCGACCGGTACTACGCGGAGCTTAACAACACGGCGATTGTTGACAAAAACAGCGGCTTTGATATCAACACGCTGCTTTTCAAAGCGACTCAGGATGAAGCTAAAGATAGCTGATGTACCGGTCGAAATATCATACACCCTGATTTGCATTGCCGCGGTCTGCGTTATCCTCAATATCTTTGAAGGGCTCGTTTGGTGCGCACTCGCGGTCATAATTCACGAGTCGGGGCACCTGCTTGCTATGCTAAAGTGCGGTCACGCTCCCGAAAGAATAAAGATCTCAGCCTTTGAAATAAAGATTTTTGACTCAAAAAGGCAGAGCAGAAGCGAAAAACAAAACTTTTTTATCATTTTTTCGGGTCCTGCCGTTAATTTTATTTGTTTTATTCCGTTTTATCTGTTATACTTATTAGGTAACGAATATGTTTTGCCGTTTGCGATATCAAATCTATCGGTCGGGATGTTCAATTCACTGCCGGTGTTGTCGCTCGACGGCGGACAGCTGATTTATATTATTCTCAGACAGCGCGTCGGTGCGGACAAGGCGGAAAGAATCGTCGATATAATTACATTCATCACGATTTTCCCGCTTGCGGCGCTCGGGTTTATCGTGCTGTTTGATTCAAAGTACAATTTCTCGCTGTTATTTGTGTGCGTGTATTTGATTATTTCACTTCTCACGCGCGGTAACAGGTATATTTGACGGAGGATTTATGGTTAGCAGGGAAGTAGAAAAGCTGCTCTTAAAGGTTCAAAAGCCCGGGCGATATGTGGGCGGAGAGCTCAACGAGGTCATCAAGGATAAAAAGAGCATAGATACCCGCTTTGCGTTTTGTTTTCCCGACACATACGAGGTCGGGATGTCGCACCTCGGGATGAAGATACTTTACAGCCTCTTCAACAGCCGCGACTACCTTTGGTGCGAGCGCGTTTTTGCGCCGTGGACGGATATGGAAGAGCTGATGATACAAAACAAAATTCCTCTTTACGCGCTCGAAAGCGGCGATCCTCTGTCGGATTTTGATTTTATCGGCTTTACCCTCCAATACGAGCTCAGCTATACGAATATGCTCAATATGCTCAAGCTCGGCAACGTGCCGATAAGATCAGCGGACAGAAAAGAGCTGAAAAATATCGTTGTTGCCGGAGGTCCGTGCGCCTGCAATCCTGAGCCCGTCACCGATTTTGTAGATATTTTCTTTATCGGCGAGGGCGAGGAGGTCGATCTTGAGGTTATAGACCTGTTCCGCAAATGCAGGGCAGAGGGCAAGTCAAAGCAGGAGTTCTTGGAGCTCTGCGCCCAAATCGAGGGCGTTTATGTTCCGTCGCTTTACGATGTCGAGTACAACGATGACGGAACTATAAAGAGCTTTACGCCGAAAAACAACGCTCCCGCGGTGATCCACAAGCGCCTTATGAAGAAAATGGACGAGTCATTTTATCCCGACAACTTCGTCGTACCGCTTGTAGAGATAGTTCACGACAGGGCGGTGCAGGAGATTTTCAGGGGTTGTATACGCGGCTGCCGTTTTTGTCAGGCGGGCTTTATATACCGTCCCGTGCGAGAAAAATCTCCCGATACTATCAACGCCCAGTGCAGGGCGCTCTGCGAAAACACGGGCTATGATGAAGTCTCCCTTTCATCTCTTAGCTCGAGCGATTACAGCCAAATCGTGCCTCTGCTTGAAAAACTGACATCCTGGTGCAAGGATGAAAAGGTGAGCATCTCGCTTCCGTCCCTGCGTGTCGACGGCTTTACCGACGAGATAATGGACAGGATAAAAACCGTCCGCAAAAGCGGCTTGACCTTTGCTCCCGAGGCGGGCAGCCAGCGTATGCGCGACGTTATCAATAAAAATGTCAAGCACGAGGAGCTTATGCAGACCTGCGCCACCGCCTTTGAGGGCGGCTGGACGACCGTTAAGCTCTACTTTATGATAGGTCTGCCGACCGAGACTATGGACGACGTCGCCGACATCGCAAACCTCGGACAAGCCGTTGTCGACACCTACTACCAAACCCCGAACAGGGTAAAGGGCAGGTCGGTCAGCGTGACCGTCTCGGCATCTTCGTTCGTGCCGAAGCCGTTCACTCCGTTCCAGTGGGAGCCGCAGGACACCATCCCCGAGCTCCACAAAAAGCAGGAGCATATCAAGGAGAGCATCACGACCAAAAAGATCCGCTTCAATTACCACGACGCCGACACAAGCTTTTTAGAAGCGGTATTTGCCCGCGGCGACCGAAAGCTTAACAAGGTTATGGAATTAGCGTGCGAAAGGGGCTTCCATTTTGACGGCTGGAACGACTGCTTCAGCCTTGAAAAGTGGCTCGAGCTGTTTGACGAATGCGGTATCGACCCTGCGTTTTACGCCAACCGCCGCCGTTCCTTTGACGAGATACTCCCGTGGGATCACATCGACTACGGCGTGACAAAATCATTCCTGCAAAAAGAGTGCGAAAAGGCATATCAAAACAAAACAACGCCCCACTGCCGCGAAAAATGCAGCGGCTGCGGAGCCGCGAGATACGGGGAGGGTGTTTGCTATGAGAAACGTTAGGATCTGGTTTGTAAAGGATTTTGAGTGCAGATATATCTCTCACCTCGACCTCAACCGCACAATGCTCAGGGCGCTTCACAAAAGCAAGCTGCCCATCTGGCACACCGAGGGCTTTAATCCCCATCCGTTCGCGACTTTTCCTCTTCCGCTTTCCCTCGGCTTCAGAGGAGTGAACGAGTGTATGGATGTTAAACTCGAGGATGATAATTATTCTTTAGAAGAAATAATACCGAAGCTAAATGATTGTCTGCCGCGAGGAATAAGGGTATTTGACGCTACGGAAGCGGTGATGAAGGCGGGCAAGGTCGCCTTTGCCTCGTTCACGATAAAGCTCAGCGGCGACAAGCTCCCGTCCGGCAAAATATGCAGCCAAATCAAGGAGCTTTTGTCGCAGGATAAAATTGAAATCGAGAAAAAGACAAAGAAAAAGGGCTATAAAACCGTAGACATCAAGCCCGGTATAAAAAGCTATACGCTTACCGAAAAGTTTGATTTTGCTCAGCTGGACGTTACGCTTTCAGCGGGAAGCAGCGACAACGTCAACCCAAATCTGCTAATAACCGCGCTCCAAAACAACACCGGCGCGGAATATGATGTCGACATTACAAGGAACGATTTATTTGACGCGGAAATGCGTCCGTTCAGATAGGCGGTGCTTATGTTTAAATTTACAATAAAGGATAATGATATCCTGAATGATTTTTTGAAAAAGTTTTCCGAGTTTGTAAATAAGTCATTCAAGTTCACAATGGCGTATTTATCAAACCCGATCCTCTCGGAGTTTCAGGAGAACGAGCGATTGATTTTGATTTCGATAAATAAATCGGTTTATCAAAATATGTACAGCTTTTTGCACCTCAATAACAGCAATATGCAGTACGCGTCCTTCGCCTGTCTTGAAAACGCAGTCTACGCGATAAGGCTTTACAACATCCTCGTGCTGAACCCCAAATATATGCACGACTTTATCACAAAGCCGAACTTTGATCTCGATTACTACGAGTACGAGGTGGCCGAGAAAAACAAGAAAAAAGAGGTCAAAGAAGGAGAAGGGGAATTCTCTGTAAAAGAATTTTACTTTGGGCTTCACAAGGTCAATACCTTTGAGCTGAAGAATTCTTCGATCTCTACGCAGATAGTCGATCAAAACGTTTATCTCGGGCTTTCCTGCGGCAAGGAGCTCAGCGACGAGCTTCAGGATGAGGTCCGCAAAAACCTGATCGGCGCGTATTTATCGCTCAGCAAGCATACAAAGATGTTCTTCAACGGCGGTCTTGACAAGGAACTTGAAAAGATAGAGGATGAAGTAAACGCGGCATTTTTTGAGTATATCAAGAAGTTTTCTTGATTTTTTCACAAACATTTACACTTAGCTTCATAATTCTGTCACATTGGAGCGTTATTATATAGGCACAGTAAAGAAAACAACTGTTAATAACGCCAACAACATTTCTTTTTCATAGATGTTCCTTTCATAGAAGAAGACCGACGCGAGTCGGTCTTTTCCTTTTGGCAACGCGATGTTGGCAACGTGACGTTGGCAACGTGACGTTGCATCCAATCCGGTCGCGGCGGCGACACCGCAAAAATTTTGGTGAATTATGTATTATTATTCCTTAAACGAATATTTATTAAAAACCTTCGGCGAAAAGGTGTATAAAATTTCCCTCAACGGCAATATGACCTGCCCTAACCGTGACGGCACGTTGGGCAGCAGGGGTTGTATATTTTGCAGCAGCGGCGGCTCGGGAGAGTTCTCCGCCGACAAGCGCCTCGGTATCACCGGACAGATAGAGGACGCAAAGCGCAGGATACAGAGCAAAACAATATAAAAGCCGAATAAGAGAAAGAAATATCCGCCGCAGATACCGTTTTGGTACTGCGGCGGATCAAGTTTTTGTATTGTTTAATTTATATTTAGCAAGGAGTTACGCGCGATTTGCTTTCTTCGCTCTTTTCGCCTCGATTTTGGCGTTGAAGATCGCAACGTCGTCTTTCTTGACCTTGCTGAACCAGCCGAGCTTTTTGTCCGCAAAGATGATGAACGCGAGATACAAGCCGCAAATGATGACATCGAAAACCAAATCGACGATCTGCACTTCTGAGGTAATTCCGCCGAAGCCGAATCCCGTAAAGTAAAACGCGATCATATTGTTGATTATATGCAGAGCGCAGCTCGCCTCAAGGCCATTGGTGATGTAAGCGCAAACGCCGAGTATCAAGCCCATAA
>CADBXH010000040.1 GCA_902798605.1 uncultured Ruminococcus sp.
CAATTCTATAACCACCTACGGCTTCTCGGTGCTCTATATGACAGCCCAAAAGCTTGTTGCCGACAGCGAGGCTCACGGATACCTCGTAGGCTCGCGTGGTTCGGTAGGATCATCGTTTGTCGCGACTATGTCGGGTATCTCGGAGGTTAATCCGCTTTGCCCGCACTACGTCTGCAAAAACTGCAAGCACAGTGAGTTCATCACCGACGGAAGCTACGGCTCGGGCTTTGATATGCCGCCCAAGGAGTGCCCCGAATGCGGCACGCTTATGGATCAGGACGGCCACGAGATACCGTTTGAGACCTTCCTCGGCTTCAAGGGCGACAAGGTCCCCGATATCGACCTTAACTTCAGCGGCGAGTACCAGTCAAAATCCCACCGCTACACAGAGGAGCTGTTCGGTAAGGACAACGTGTTCAAGGCGGGAACTATCTCTACCGTGGCGGAAAAAACCGCTATCGGCTTTGTTAAAAAATATCAGGAGGAAAAAAGCATAAACCTCCACAAGGCGGAGCTCAAAAGGCTCGCCAAGGGCTGCACCGGCGTTAAGCGCACCACAGGCCAGCACCCCGGCGGAATGGTAGTCGTACCGCGCACGAACGATGTTTACGACTTCTGTCCGGTTCAACACCCCGCCAACGATATGACCTCAGACAACATAACGACCCACTTTGATTTCCATTCTATCCACGATACCATCACCAAGCTCGATGAGCTCGGACACGATGTTCCGACGATTTACCACTACTTGGAAATGTTCACGGGTATCCCCGTAATGGACGTTAGTATGAGCGACCCCGAGGTTATGTCGCTGTTCACCTCTACAAAAGCTTTGGGTGTTGAGCCCGAGGATATCGACTCAAAGATCGGCACGTTCAGCATCCCCGAATGCGGCACAAGCTTTGTTCAGGGAATGTTGATAGAAGCAAAGCCCAAGACCTTTACCGACCTTTTGCAGATCTCGGGCTTGTCACACGGCACCGATGTATGGCTCGGCAACGCGCAGGATCTTATCCACAACGGCACCTGCACTATCTCGGACGTTATCGGAACGCGTGACTCCATTATGACCTACCTTATGCACAAGGGGCTTGACGACTCGATGTCGTTCAAGATAATGGAGATCGTCCGTAAGGGCAACGCAACCAAGCTGCTCACAGAGGAGCATTTTAAGGCGATGCGCGAGCATAACGTGCCCGAATGGTACATAGATTCCTGTATGAAGATAAAGTATATGTTCCCCAAGGCTCACGCCGCGGCGTATATGATCGCGGCTCTGAGGCTCGGCTGGTACAAGGTTCACAGACCGCTTGAGTACTATGCCGCGTACTTTACCGTCAGGTCCGAAAACCTCGACGGCGCGGTGGTTATGCAGGGACATCAGGCAGTCAAGGAGAAGATGAGCCAGATCAAGCGCAAAATGAGCGTTCACGAGGCGAGCGATAAGGAAGAGAAGGAATACTCCACCTTACAGATCGTCAACGAGATGTTCGCACGCAAGGTCGAGATCCTTCCCGTTGATATATACAAATCGGATTCAAAGATGTTCGCCGTAGAGGACGGCAAGATAAGGCTTCCGTTCTCATCGCTCCCGGGAGTGGGAGAGGCTGCCGCGATAGCGCTTGCGCAGTCAGGCAAAAACGGCGAGTACCTTTCTATTGAAGATCTGCAGGCAAAGACCAAGGTGACCAAGGCGGTCATCGAGACCCTCAAAGAGGTAGGAGTCTTAAACGGCCTGCCCGAAAGCTCACAGCTTTCACTGTTTTAGGCAACACCTAAGTATAATTTGATTATATAATACAATAATCAATTATATAGTCGGCAAGACAAGGAGTGATTTATTTGAAAAGACTTTTAAAGATGAGAAACATCCTGATAGCGATTGCCTTTACGGTATTTTTGCTATTTGTCAAGGATCACCTTGATATCGTATGGGGAATCATATCATTTGTTTTTAATATTCTTACCCCGTTTTTCATAGGATTCTTGATTGCTTATATTCTTAACTTTCCGTATAAGTTTTTCTGCAAAAAGGTGTTCGGAAAGATGGGTAAAAAGCATAAGTTCTTTACGAGGTTTATCAAACCGCTGTCGCTTATATGCACCTATTTGATAGCCTTAGCAGTTGTTTTGGGTTTGATTTTGATCGTTGTTCCGCAAATCATAGTCAATTTATCAGGACTTGTTAAACATATGCCTGAGTACATTAAAACGGGGTATAATTATATCTCGAGTATTTTTGACTGGATCAACGGTATTTTCCACACTTCGTTCAGTCTTGACGAAACGGTTCAACAGGTTCAGACAGAGTTCTCAAAGCTTATGTCGGGACAGAGTATAATCGGAACTGCCGACGCGACAAAGAATGTTTTGGGCTTTGTTTCAAACGTTTTTATAAACACCGCAGCGGGAATCTATACCTTTGTTATGAGTGTCATTATCTCGGTATATTTCCTTGCTTCAAAAGAGCGTCTTTGCCGTCTTACAAAGCGTATAGCAGTAGCGTTTATTCCCATAAAGCATCTGCCCAGAGTGTATGAGATCGTTGATATTGCAGATACCAAATGCGGTAGATTTTTGGTCGGAGATATCCTCGACGCGGCGCTGATCGGACTTTTGACCTTTATTGTACTGGCTATTTTCCAGTTCCCATACGCAGCTTTGATCGCCGTACTTGTAGGTGTTTCAAATATCGTACCGTTTTTCGGCCCGTATATCGGCGCTATCCCCAGTGCTTTCATACTTTTGCTTATCGACCCGATGTATATGATATGGTTCGTCGTGATTATTTTGATCATTCAGCAGATCGACGGCAATATCCTCAAGCCCAAGATCCTCGGCAACCAGCTCGGTATCTCAAGCTTCGGCGTATTGTTCAGCGTAGTTGTAGGCGGGGCGCTGTTCGGTTTCCCCGGATTTATTCTCGGAACTCCGGTTTATGCCGTTATTTATACGGTCATCGGCAAAAAAGTCAGGAATAATATTGACAGCAAGGGTAAGATCGCCCAAGAAGCTCTCGATTTTGAAGTGCTCAATTACGCCAAGATCGCCGCTGAGCAAAAGGCGATTCGCGAGGCTAAGGAGCAGGAGCAGAAGGAAAAGCTCAAGAGGATCATCGGCCTTAATAAAGATAAGGATACCGACGATAAAGAAGATAAAGAAGATAAAAACGATAAAGAAGATAAAGAAGAAAAAAACGATAAAGAAGATAAAACCGATAAAAACGAAAATAAAGAATAATCAGTTTATTGCAAAAACCGCACAATTCCCGTAATTGTGCGGTCTTGTGCGGTAATGAAGAAAAGATTTCGTTAATAACTTGACAAAATCATTTTAATGTGTTAGCATACTAAAGTATTAGCACACTAAAGCGGTCGTGATGACGCACGATTATGTATTAGAGAGGAATATATGAAAAGATATTTAAAAATAACTCCCGAGGGTACAAAGGATTTTCTTTTTGCAGAGTGTTCGGCGATGGACGACGTTTGCGGCAATATCGAGCAGGTGTTTGTAAAAAGAGGCTTCAAAAAGGTAATAACCCCGGGCATCGAGTTTTATGATGTTTTCTCTGTTGACTGCAGCGGTATAGATCAGCAGGATATGTATAAGATGACCGACAACAAGGGAAGGCTCCTTGTAGCCCGCCCCGATTCGACCCTGCCGATAGCCAGAATGGTGTCGACAAGGTTGAAGAACAGCATTTTGCCTGTGCGCCTCTACTACAAGCAGGCGGTATACCGCAACAATCCCACACTCACCGGCAAGCGCAACGAGTTTATGCAAATGGGCGTAGAGCTGCTCGGAGTCAAAGGGCTCAGGGCAGATCTTGAAGTGCTCACGACCGCGGTAAGCTCGCTCAGATCCGTAGCTAATGATTTCAGGATCGAGCTCGGCCACGCCGAGGTTTTTGACGCGCTGTCCGATGAGCTTGACATCGACGAAGACTATAAAGAGAGGATCAGAGTATCGATCGAGAGCAAGAATTATTCCGCGCTCAATAATCTTTTGGATAAGCTCGAGCCGTGCAAGGCGGTGTCCGCTATCCGCAGCCTGCCGTCACTTTTCGGCGGAGAAGAGGTATTTGACAAGGCGGCGCAGTTCTGCAAGGGCACAAAGGCAGAGGCGGCGCTCGATTATCTGCATCTTATTTATTCAAAGCTCAGCCCGCTCGGCCTCGGCGAAAAGCTGATAATCGACCTCGGTCTTGTTCAGCGCAACGACTACTACACCGGCTTTGTGTTCGCGGGTTATGTCAGCGGTATCGGCGACGCGGTCGTTACCGGCGGCAGATATGACGAGCTTCTGTCGCAGTTCGGCGAGTCGTTAGGAGCCGCGGGCTTTGCGATCGACACCGACTCCTTGACAGAGCTCAGGCTTTCTGATGAAGCGGTCAGCTATTCAGACAATCCCGATGTGCTGGTTTTTGCGAACGACGGCAACGAGCTCGAGGCTATTGAGTATGTCGAAAAGCTCCAAAAGGACGGAGTAAAAGCGCAGTTCAGCGTGCTTCCCACGCTTGAAGAAACAAAAGAATTTGCAAAACAGCGTGGTATCGCCGAAGTTAAAACCGTTTGAAACCGAAAGGATAATATATAATGAAACCGTTAAGAATCGCCCTGACAAAGGGCAGACTTGAAAAAACAACGATCGAACTGCTCGAAAAGATCGGATATAACTGTGACGAGGTAAAAAACAAGGGCAGAAGGCTTATTCTGCCCGTAGGCGACAACGATTTTGAAGTCGTGCTCGCAAAGGCGGCTGACGTTATTACATACGTTGAACACGGCGTCTGCGACCTCGGCGTCGTCGGCAAGGACACTATCCTCGAGAACGGCACAAGCTTTTATGAGTTGCTCGACTTAGGCTTTGGCAAGTGCCGCTTTGCCCTCGCCGTAAAAAAGGGGACTGACTTTTACAGCGGCTACAAGACAAAGACGGTCGCTACAAAATATCCCAACGTCACCCGCGCTTTTTTTGAGGACAAGGATATGGACGTAAGGATCATCAAGATCGAGGGCTCGGTGGAGCTCGCTCCGCTGGTCGGGCTTTCGGACGGCATCGTCGATATAGTAGAAACAGGCTCGACCTTAAAGGCTAACGGGCTGGAAGTCATCGACTATGTAACGAATATCTCCGCAAGGCTCATCGCTAACACTGCAAGCCTGAAGCTCAGAAAAGCTGAGATCGAGCAACTTCAAAAGAAACTGGAGGAAGTAACACAATGATCACCACAGTAACAGCGGACGGCAAAAGGGAATACGAGTTTATCGAGTTTCTCAAAAGCAGGGCTCAAAACTCCGACAAGGACGTTATCCCTGCCGTGTCCGAGATCATAGAAAACGTAAAAGCAAACGGCGACTCTGCCGTTAAGGATTACACGATAAAGTTTGACGGCAAGGCTCCCGAAAAGGTTGAGATCAGCGCAGAGGATATCGACGAGCTTATCTCAAAATGCTCGCCCGAATACCTTGACACCGTAAAAAAGGCGGCTGGAAATATCGCTGATTTCCACAAAAGACAGGTTCAGCAGAGCTGGCTCACCACAAAGGAAAACGGCGTAATAATGGGACAGAGAGTGCGCGGTTTAAAGCGCGTAGGCATCTATGTCCCCGGCGGCACGGCGGCATATCCGTCATCCGTTTTGATGAACGCCGTTCCCGCTAAGATCGCGGGCGTTGAAGAGGTCGTGATGTGTACGCCTCCGCAGAAGGACGGCACACCTAACCCGAACATCATCGCGGCGGCAAAGGTCGCGGGAGTCGACAGGATTTTCCTGATGGGCGGCGCTCAGGCGGTAGCCGCTATGGCTTACGGCACACAGAGCGTTCCAAAGGTCGACAAGATCGTAGGCCCCGGCAACATCTTTGTAGCCACGGCAAAAAAGCTCCTATACGGCGTTGTGGATATTGATATGATCGCGGGTCCCAGCGAGATTTTGATAATTGCCGACAAGACCGCAAACGCAAAATTCCTCGCCGCAGACCTTATGAGCCAGGCAGAGCACGACAAACTTGCTTCCGCTATCCTGCTCACGGACTGCGCAGAGCTTGCGGAAAAAACAAAAGCCGAGCTTACACGCCAGATGGAAAAGCTCAGCAGAAAAGATATTATCGAGTCGTCAATCGACAACTTCGGCGCGATCATCGTGTGCAGCGATATGGATCAGGCGGTTGATTTTGCAAACGAGCTCGCTCCCGAGCACCTTGAAGTCTGCTGCGAGAATCCGATGGAGTACGTCGGCAAGCTCGATAACGCCGGCTCGGTATTCCTCGGCAACTACAGCCCCGAGCCGCTCGGCGACTACTTTGCGGGCCCCAACCACGTTCTTCCCACAAGCGGAACGGCGAGGTTCTTCTCTCCGCTTTCGGTCGACAGCTTTGTTAAAAAATCGAGCTTTATTTACTACACCGAGGACGCGCTCAAAAACGACGCTCAGGACGTTATCCGCTTTGCGGACACAGAGGGTCTGACCGCGCACGCGAATTCTATCAAGGTGCGCTTTGATCTTGATTAAGGATTGATTTTATGAGTTATAAACTAAACAAAAAAATAGTTGATCTTGTTCCTTACGAGCCGATCAGCGGTACATATAAAATAAGACTGGACGCAAACGAGTGTCCGACCGATTTGCCCGAGGATATCAAGGCGCAGTTAAAGGCGGCGATAGATGAGCTGCCGTTCAACCGCTATCCCGACCCTATAGCGGCGGGAGTGGTAAAGGCGTTTTCCGAGTTTTACAAAATCGACCCTGCGCTCGTCACCGCGGGCAACGGCTCCGATGAGTTGATTTTCCTTATAGAATCCGCGTTTCTTGAAAAGGGCGACAAAATGCTCGTTGTTTCTCCCGATTTTTCGATGTACAACTTTTATTCTTCGATTTGCGAGGTGGAGTGCGCTTCTTTTATCAAAAATGACAGTCTCGATATCGACGTTGACGCGCTTGTTCAAAAGATAAATTCGGATAATATCAAGCTCGTGATATTCTCAAACCCCTGCAACCCTACGGGCATAGGTATAACGGCTGACGACGCAAGGAAGCTCGTCAGCGGCACGGAGTCTCTCATCGTGCTTGATGAAGCGTATATGGACTTTTGGGATCAGAGCCTGCTTGATGAAGTTGAGCGGTACTCTAACCTCATCATCTTCCGCACTGCTTCAAAGGCTATCGGCTCGGCGGCGCTCAGGCTCGGCTTTGCTGTTGCAAATAAAACTATTTCCTCGGCAATAAAGGCGGTAAAATCCCCGTATAACGTCAACAGCTTCTCTCAGGCTGCGGGGGAGATAATCTATAAAAATCAGGATTTCTTAAAAAACAGGCTCAAAACGATTGTTTTATCTCGCGAAAAGCTGTATAATGGTTTAGTCGAGATTTCCGAAACCAACAAAGAGTTCAAGCCCGTAGAGAGCGTCGCGAACTTTGTATTTGTAAAAACCCCCGAATCTAAGAAGATTTGGGAGTATCTTAAAGAAAATTCGATTGTTGTGCGCTTGATGGGCGAATACCTGCGAATCACCGCGGGTACCGTTGAAGAAGTAGAGGAAACCCTGAAAACGATCAAACAGTATTTTATGGAGGCTTAAAATGAGAACTTCCGAAATTACAAGAAAAACAAAAGAAACCGACATCACGTTAAAGCTCGACCTTGACGGCGGCGAGGTAAAGGTAAGCACGGGCATTGGATTTTTTGACCATATGCTCAATTCCTTTGCGACCCATGGCGGGTTCGGCTTGGAGCTTTGCTGCAAGGGCGACCTCGAGGTTGACGGTCACCACACGGTTGAGGACGTCGGTATCGTGCTCGGCAAGGCGTTTTGTGAAGCGCTGGGCGACAAAAGCTCTATTGAGCGCTTCGGCAGCTTTTATGTGCCGATGGACGAGGCTCTCGCTTTTGCCTCGGTAGATGTCAGCGGCAGACCGTTTTTGGTGTTTGACGCTGATTTTCCGCAGGAAATGTGCGGAGATTACGATTGCTCGCTCACGGTTGAGTTTATGCGCGCGCTCGCTTTCAACGCGGGGATAACGCTCCACATAAAGTCACTGTACGGCGACAACTCTCACCACATCACAGAGGCGATCTTCAAGGCAACCGCGCACGCGTTAAAGGCAGCGGTCGCGCAGAATGATTCGGGCAAACCGCTTTCGACAAAGGGAGTGCTTTAATGTATATTTTACCTGCTATTGACATAAAGGACGGAAAGGCAGTCAGGCTGTTCAAGGGCGATTACTCCACCGCAGAACAGGTCGCTTCTTCACCGTATGACGCCGCAAAGAGCTTCGCCGAAGCCGGAGCAGTATGGATGCATATGGTTGACCTTGACGGCGCAAAGGACGCAAAGCTCGTCAACGCGGGCTTGATTTCCGACGTTGCAAAGACTTCCGGTCTCAAGGTTGAGGTCGGCGGAGGTATCCGCGATATGTACGCCGTTGAGTATTACCTCTCAAATGGTATCGACAGAGTCATCCTCGGCTCAGCCGCGGTCAAAAACCAGCAGCTTGTCATCGACGCCGTCAGGGAGTACGAAGACAGGATCGTTGTCGGGATAGACGCCAAGGATGGTATGGTCAGGGCAGAGGGCTGGCTTGACGATTCCGATATCAACTACATCGAGCTTGCAAAGCGGATGGAGGACGTCGGCGTTCATACGATAGTTTTTACCGATATAAACACAGACGGAACATTGTCGGGTCCCAACCTTGCCCAGCTAAGCGAGCTTTTGAATAACGTTAGCTGCAACATCATCGCAAGCGGCGGAGTTGCCGTGTTAAAGGATATAATCAATCTTGCTGAGCTCAACGTATACGGCGCGATCTGCGGCAAGTCGATTTACAGCGGAACGCTCGACCTGAAACAGGCGATAGAGATAACGGCAAAGGTTGAGGAATGATTATGGATTATGATAAGTATTTTGTAAAATCGGATCTTATCCCTGCGGTCGTGCAGGAAAAGGATACCGGCGAGGTTTTGATGCTCGCCTATATGAACCGCGAAAGCCTGCAAAAGACCTTTGAAACGGGATACACCTGGTTTTGGTCAAGGAGCAGACAGGAGCTGTGGAACAAAGGCGCAACGTCCGGTCATCTTCAAAAGGTGGTCGAGATGTACTCCGACTGCGATAACGACACCCTGCTCGTGATAGTCGAGCAGACGGGAGCCGCCTGCCACACAGGTAACCACAGCTGTTTTTATACAAAAATATACGGAGAAGATTGATATGAACGACAGAGAAGTTTTGGCGGCATTATACGCCACGGTAATAAACAGAAGAGATAATCCCAAGGAGGGCTCATACACCTGCTATCTGCTTGACAAAGGGCTCGACAAGATACTCAAAAAGGTGGGCGAGGAGTGCTCGGAGACGATCATCGCGGCTAAAAACGGCGATAACAGCGAGACCGTGTACGAGATCGCAGACCTTATTTATCATCTAACCGTTATGATGGTAGATCAGGGCATAGAGCTCGAGGATGTTCTAAAAGAGCTTGATAAGCGCAGTGAAAAGACAGGTAATCTCAAAACCTTTCATCAGGTAGACAAAAACTCGTAAATAACAAAAAGCCCTATGACATAACGTCACAGGGCTTGATTTTAATTATGAGTTTATCAGGCTGCGGCAAGAGTAAACTTTGAAACAGCCTGTATAAAGCTGTCATCGGGCTCGTCATCCATAATAAGCTCGATGGGCTTGTTGATATCGAGTGAGAACACACCGATCAGAGAATGAGCGTCAACTATTATATCTCCGCATTTCAGCATAATATTGTGTCTGAATTTTGACAAAGTCTCAAATAATTCAAGTAAAGCATTTTTGCTGTCTGCGAAAATAGATAATGAAAACATAGCGCTCACCTCAAAAGTTTTTTAATGTGATATTATTATAGCACGATTTCAGTTTAGTTTCAATCCAAAAAAGCAAACTTTTATATAATTGACGAAATTAACAAAAAGGTTACAAATAATGAAGAAGTTTAATATATTTACGCTCGGCTGCAAAGTCAATCAATACGAATCCCAGGCGATGAGGGAGGATATGCTCAGACACGGCTATATTTTGTCGGATGACAGGGAGCATGCGGATATCTCGATAATCAACAGCTGTACCGTAACTTCGACGAGCGACAGCAAAAACCGCAAGCTGATAAACCGTATCAGGCGTGCAAATCCCGACGGTATCATCGTGCTGACGGGCTGTATGCCGCAGGCTTTCCCCGAGGAGATGAAGAACCTCACAAGCTGCGACATCATACTCGGCAACAAGGAGCGCTCAAAGCTCATCCCGACGCTTGAAAAGTATATCTCGGACAAGCATATGATGATCGACATCCCGCCTCACCTCAACAAGGGTTTTTCGTATGAGAATCTCACGGTCACTTCATTCGGCGAGCACACCCGCGCGTTTATCAAGATAGAGGACGGCTGTAACCGCTTTTGCTCGTATTGCATTATTCCGTACGCCCGCGGCAGAGTGCGCTCAAAGCCGCTTGACGAGCTTAAAAAGGAGCTAAAATCTGTAGCCGCAAACGGCTATAAGGAAGTCGTTTTGGTCGGCATAAACCTCTCCGCCTACGGCTTGAATGAGGATTTTGACCTTGCCGACGCTGTAGAAGCGGCTTGCGATGTTGAAAGTATAGAGCGCGTTCGCCTCGGCTCCTTTGAGCCCGAGCAGATGAGCGACGGGCTTATAAAGCGCCTGGCATCATTTGATAAATTCTGCCCGCAGTTCCACCTGTCGCTCCAAAGCGGCTGCGACAAGACATTAAAGGCGATGAACAGGCACTATAACAGTAAAGAGTATATGGAGATAGTCGACCGCTTAAAAGCAGCCTTTGATAACCCGTCCTTCACTACCGATGTTATGGTCGGCTTTGCGGGTGAGAGCGAGGAGGATTTTGCAGAGTCGATGAAATTCGTAAAGAGCGTAGGCTTTGCCAAAGTCCATGTTTTCCCGTACTCTCAGCGCAGGGGAACGGTCGCGGACAAGGCGCAAAACCAGGTCAGCCCGCAGGATAAAGAAAAGAGGGCAAAGCTAATGGGTGAGCTCGTAGAAAAATCGAGAAATGACTTTCTTAACTCCCAGCTTGGCAAGACCGAAGAGGTGCTTTTTGAGCGGCTGCGGCACGGCTATCTTGAGGGCTACACCAAAAACTACACGCCCGTTCACGTCTATTCAACCGATGATTCTCTCTGCGGAGAGATCAAGAGTGTAACGCTTGTTGAAGTAGGCGACGACTGCTGCATAGGTGAATGTTGTTAACTTAAGAAATAACCGCATATATTTCCTTGACATTGTAGTGGAGCACCCATGTGTGCTCCCGATGGCGTTCAACCCAAAGTATGGTATTCTATCAGGTCTTTTTGCGCGAATAAACGCCTGTACTTGCGGGCGGATACGCGGGTCCGCCCCTACGATGCACCTTAATTTGATGGTATCGCTGTATTGGAGAGTTAGCTAAATGATTTTACAAGGTTATTGATCTCTTTGATTTTGTCTTTATCAACAAGGCTCGCGTAGCTGTAGAGCATAACTCCGCTCACCTTTTTATCGGCTTTTGCGAGTCGGTATTCCTTTGAAAGTATATCATCCGCTTCGAGCCAAGTGCCCTCGTCGCTCTCAGTGTTCGCCTTATACCCCGCAAGCCCGACATAGAGCTTAACGCCCTCGGCGAATTCGAGCGAAGTCCATTCATCAAGTGACTCCTCAAAGCCGAGCTTAGGGTTATTGGGGCTGAAATAAATCTGGGGACAGATGTAGTCGATATATCCGCGTGCACCGCACCAGCTTACCACATCTGCCGCGAGTTTTTCGTTATTTTTCAAATTCCCCTGCGGAGAAATCCCGAACTCGATGTTTTTATTCTTCGCGTGAATCGTCATATACGCCTCGGCGATCAGCATATTTACATTATTTTTGCGCCATTCTTCAAGGCTCAGCTGACTTTTGCTTTTTGTATTTTCGAGGTAGTTTTGATATTGCTCGTCGTCCAAATTGCCAATATCGGCAGGGTAAAAGTAATCGTCAAACTGTATGCCGTCAACGTCATAGTTCTCGGTTATCTCTATGATTCCGTTTATGATAAGCTCCCGCGCGTCCTCGCATGAGGGGTCGAGGATTATCCAGTTATCCGCCTCGATGCATAGCGGCTCATCGTTATAATAAGGGTTATTCTCCGCGAGCTTGGGCGGCGATTCGTTGAGCGCGATGCGGTAGGGGTTTATCCACGCGTGGATTTTCAACTTGTGCTTTTTGCAGATCTCGCACATAATTTTCAGCGCGTCATAACCGGGGCTGACTCCCTGTTTTCCGCTCAGGATATGTGAGTGCGGAAAGTATTTTGACTCATACAGCGCATCGCAAAACGGGCGAACCTGCGCGATGATAGTGTTGAATTTCAGCCTTTCGGCTGCGGCAGCGATGTTTTCAAACTTCTTACGGAATGCCGCTTCGCTTTTGTCCGCCTCGTTTTCCATATCGAGCTCCATATATGTCACCCAGAGCCCGCGCATTTCCTCGACTTGCTTTGGTGGTTCAGCCACAGTCTCGGTTTTTTGCATGGCACTCTCTGGCTTTTGTCTGAACACGCTTGCGGCAGAGACCGCGAAAACAAGCATAAGCGCGCACAAGACCATCGGGAAAAATCGTTTAATCTTCACTTTATCATCCTCGTAATTATGTATTTATTATTCTTATATCTCATTATAATCAATATCTTGGCGGTCGTTTTTACCGTGTCCGACAAGCTCCGCGCAATCAAACACAAGCGCAGGATCAGCGAGTTCACATTGATGACGCTCGCCGTTTTGGGCGGCAGCGTCGCAATGCTCATCACGATGCTCATCATCAGGCACAAGACCCGCCATTTAAAGTTTATGTTAGGAATACCGATTATAATACTGATCCAGCTTGTAATTGTATTTTTCGTTTGGAGAATTATAAATGTCTGAGCAGTTGCATTTTACAGTCAAAACCGAATACGACGGAATGCAGGCAAAGCGATACCTAAAGCAAGTCCACGGCATATCTACCCGCCTTATAACAAAGCTCAAAAACACCCCCGACGGTATATTGATGGACGGAGAGCTGCTGCGTGCGGTCGACCCGGTTAAAGCCGGCAGCACCATAGTTATCAATCTGCCCGAGGAGGAGTCCGAGTTTATCGAAAGCGTTGAGGGCGAGCTCGATATCGTTTTTGAGGACGAATTCATCCTCGCCGTCAACAAGCCGCCGTTTATGCCGGTGCACCCGGTAAAGCAGCATCAAACCGACACGCTCGCAAATATCGTGACCTTCCATATGCGGCAAAGGGGAGAGTGCTACGTTTTCCGCGCTCACAACCGCCTTGACCGCGATACCTCCGGGATAGTGCTCATCGCAAAGGATAAGTTCACTATCAACAGGTTGAAGGGCAGCGTCAGCAAAACCTACTTTGCCCTTGTCCACGGAAAAATATATGAGAGCGGGAGCGTAATAAAACCCATCGGCTTGCTTGAAGATTCAAAAATCGTCAGGCACGTTTTAGATGAAGGCACACCGGCCATAACCCATTATAAGCCGATAAAATACAACGATAGCGCATCGTTTTTAAGCCTCAACCTCGAGACAGGCAAGACGCACCAGATACGCTGTCATATGAGCAGTCTCGGTCATCCGCTTGTAGGCGACGACCTTTACGGCGGCAAGAGGGAATATATCGACCGTCAAGCGCTCCACTGCGGAACAGTAGAATTCCCCCACCCGGTAACAAACAAAAAAATAACCCTCAAGGCAGACTTGCCCGAGGATATAAGAATTGCAGTAAAAAAATATGAAATAAGTATTTAAGGCTCTCCGTATAGGGGAGCTTTTGCTTGTTATAATGGAGTTTGACATAGCGGAACTAATAGGCTAAAGTAATAAATAAGAAGTTTTGTAACTATTCAGCACCCTATCCCAAAAACCTGATTGATCTGACCTGATAAAACCATCTTAACCGCGTGATAAGAATCAAACCCGTTTTTGCGGGCGAATAGAGGGGAGGTACGGCAGCTATGGCAGCAAAGATGTTTGGCGGACTATCGTTTGAACAGGTTGTGCATAAGTATGCCCAAACGGTGGCAAGCGTGTGTTTGATGCGCCTGCAAAACTATGCCGACGCTGACGACTGTTTCCAAAATGTATTTATAAAGCTGTACACTAAATCCCCCGAATTCAGCGATGAAAATCATCTTAAAGCTTGGCTTATCCGTGTTGCAGTAAACGAGTGTAAAAACTATATCAGGGACAACAGGCGGACGATCTCGCTCGAAAGTGTGAAGCGGGAAGCGGTCAGCCTTCCCGAGGATAACATTGATATTTCGTGGGCGTTGATGAAAACTCCCCATAAGTACCGCGAAGTTTTGTATTTGCACTACTGTGAAAAATATAAAGTCAAGGAAATTGCCAAAATTCTCGGGATAAAAGAGAATACCGTAAAAACTCTTTTAAAGCAAGGAAGAAAAATCTTAAAATCAATATACGGAGGTGATCAAGCGTGAAGAAATTAAGTTTTGATAATATCAAGAACATTGAATTTCCCGAAAGTTGGATAGAAAAAGCACTTAATGTGCCTTCACAACAGCCCAAAAAGACGCTTTTGCCGTTTCGTTACAGGTATGCGATAGGATTTACTTCCTGCGCGG